>RFZH01000086.1 GCA_009920815.1 Paracoccaceae bacterium | reverse complement strand
CGATCCCACTGGCCTTTTTAATTCGACTGACGGGATTGCCCGCGCCATGGCTGTTGGCGGGTATGGCAATCAGTGCGCTTGGCCACGGCACGGGCATCTCGCCGGGGCGATTGCCTGACTTGCTGGGACACGCCGCTTTCGTTGCGATGGGCGCTTTGATTGGCAGCCGCTTTTCAGCAACGCGCCCACGCGATGTTTTGGCATATTTGGTCCCTGGTCTTTGTGTTACGCTCATCACCGTTGTGATCGCACTCTCGGGGGCACTTTTGGCGGGTTGGGTGTTGGGATTGTCGACCGGCCTGGTAACAATTTCCTTTTCCCCTGGCGCAATCGAAGCGATGACAGCTATTGCGATTTCATTAGGTTATGAGCCTACGTTTATTGCAGCACATCATGTGTTTCGGTTGATCGTTCTTTCGTTTGTTATGCCATTTTTATTTCGCAAAAAGAGATAGGGTTTTATAGATCATTAGAGGCTTGATTTATTTTTGCGATCACACTGGCCAAATCGTCGTAATCGGCGGCAAGTGATAAACTTAGCTTTGCCAAAAACACTTCGGTTTTTTCGGGTCCGACCGCATCAATGGCTTGGGCGATGCTGTCGTAAACCTGTTCTAGGTCAGTCTGGTTCATTTTGTTCTGTCTCACCGTAAAGCTGCCTTTGCCAAAGACGCATCAAAGCGCGTTTTGTCAAAATGTTTCCACCGACCCGCGATGTGCAGATCGGGCCGAATAAGGTATGCAGTTCCATTTTGTGCATCATAAAGATCCCCGAGCGTGCTGTGGGGGTCGGCCTTTAACACATTGCACCAGTCCTGATCATCGGGTGGTGTTTGTCCAAAATAAATCAGACTGTAAGAGCCCGACAGCGCATCGCATAAATACCCATCTGCGTATGGTGCATCTAAGAAAACAGCGCCTGATTTTGGACCCGCCGTAAACGTTGCATCGTCTTTATGTGTTAAGGGGCTTTGTGCATAGGTGTAGGGTGTCATTTGCCGCGGGTTAGCAAGTTTGCCAAATCGTGTGTCTGTCAGGGCAAGCGACAAAGCCGCATCCCGCATAACCTGCCAACCCTGCGTCGGCGGCGTCATGAAACGCGTGCTTTTTGTTGCGTTTGCAAAGACGTCTAGCGTTGCGCCACGCCGTTCAGGTGTATAGCTGTCAAGGATGTCTATATCAGCTTTGTCAGTCAGAAAATAAGCCAATTTCCAGCCGATGTTAAAACCATCTGCGATCCCGTTGTTTAAGCCGCGCACGCCAAAAATGGGAACGTTATGCGCGCTATCGCCTGCAAAGAATATCCGACCGTCACGATAGTCATCTAACAAGAGCGTGTTGGCGGAATAAATGCTCCACCACTCCAAATCCCATGTGCCAGCGTATCCGATATCCGCCAAAACGGCGGCGACTGACTGACGTACTGATGTTTCTGCGATGGCGTCTTGGGCGTTTTCCTCTGGTCCAAGTTGATAATCGATGCGCCAGATATTGTGGGGTTGTTTGTGAATAAGAACAGTCCCACCGGGCCGCGATTTCGGATCAAAGAGGGCGCGCCGAATTGTTAGAAAATCATGATCCATTTGTACGTCAGCGATCACATAACGCCCTTCGTAATTTTCGCCGTTCAAACGATGACCGCACAGACGCCGTGTTGTGCTGCGCGCGCCATCCGCTGCGACGACCCAATCACAGGCGATTGTATAGCTGCGAAGGGGATCTTTTATGTCTAGGTGCACCGTGTCTGTATCTTTATTGATTTGCATAAGCTCAGAACGCCAACGCATTTCAATAAAAGGATTTTTCTCTACGCATTGGTAGAGAAATTGTTCAATGTATTGTTGTTGTAGATTATACATTGGACGGAACTTTTCATTTGCGCTATCGGGCATCTGAAATTCCAAAATTTTTTTGCCGCGATAATAGCTATAGCCTGTGTCCCATGGCAAGGCGTGGTCATCAAAGATCGGGTATTCAAAATAAAGTGAGGCAAGCGCATCTCTGCCATGTGGTCGCATTTGCCGAACCTTTCCCAATTTTGCGTTGCGACTGTCATAAAGTCATCGCACCACTTAAAGCGTGCTATGACCCATCGCGTTAGAGCGTGATCCCACTGTTGACCGATATCGGCAGATTAGCAAGGACGCAGTGGGTGGATTTCTGAGGCGTACAAAAAACGCCCAGCGCCACATTAATATTTGCCGATCTTTTTCGCGCCTTTGTAAAAAATATCCTTAAGGGCGTCGTTGGCTTGGTCGCGGAAACGAACGTCATGGTCTTGCATCAAACCTGTCAGTCGCGGTGTATGTTCGTGATACCCATGTGTATCAACGCCGCGCGCTTGTTGAACATATATCTTACCAAGAACGGAATCTACGTCTGCGCCAATATAGGATTGGATCGCAAATCCGATGCGCCGTTCTTTGGAAAGATTATGCCCTGATCCATGTACGACCCACGGGTGATGTATAGATAATTGCCCCGGCTTTAATTCAATTGGTACTGTGATGTCTTCCGGCACGTCCATGATTGTTTGGCCGCGCGTTAAAAGATTATCTTTTCCGTATGTATCCACATGTTCGCGCGGTCCGTCATGTTGGCTGCCTGGCCACATATACATGCACCCGTTTTGCGTTGTGACATTGGATAAAGCCAGCCATGCTGTAACCCAATTATAGGGCTCAAGGCCAACATAACGGGCGTCTTGGTGCCAGCTGATAAAACCTTTTTGTTCTGGTTCTTTAATAAAAAGCGTCGATCCGCCAACAAGGATGTTTGGGCCAATCAAGCTTTGAACTGCATCAAGTATTTTGGAATTATGGGCGATACGATCGAACAAGGGTGTCACATAGTGCACATTATTGCGATTGCGGCCGACGACGGCATCGGGGTGAGAGGCTTCCAAAGATTCTAATTCGGCCCGCAATTCAGCGGCTTGTTCTGGCGTGAAAATATCTATTGGTGCGACATAGCCGTTTTTGTTGTAAAACGATACTTGCTCTTCTGTAAGCCCTGTCATGATGCCCTCGCGCCTATGTTTTCCTAAACTCAAGTTCAAGTATTGATGCACAGTCTCTTGGTTTCATGTGATTATGCGACATCGAAGTGTCCATCAACGGCCTCGCGCATCCAACGTTGAAGGTGCATTATTGAATGTTCTGAATTGACCCCACAATTGGGATCAAGCACCAATGGGCCAGGAACGTAACCGCGCGATTTCAATCCGCGTTGGACGGATTCAACCAATTTAATATCTTCCTCTACTGTGGTGGCGCGGTCTTGGGCCGCCATGTGACGCACTGTTTCGTTTTCTGTCCCGTCTATTGAATACCATCCGCGCCAAACAACGACATGGTTTGCGTCAACGGCGCGCCAGTGATATGTGTTCAACAGGTTGCCCGGATAAACCTGAAAGCTAAACATCGGCCATAAAAACCACGAAGAATATTTTTTATTGTTTTCAAAGCCAGACGCGATGTCATAGGTCATTTTGTCGAGCGAATTGCATTCGGTCGTGTGGCGCAAACAATAGCCTTGCGGTTGAATGTCATAGGTTTCAGGCTTGATCACTCCGGTTGAAAATGTCGGGTGGTTTAGGCTGCAGTGGTAGCATTCGGAATAGTTTTCCACTGACACTTTCCAATTGCAATTTTCTGGAATTTCCACCCATTCAAGCGGTTTAAGCACGTTCCAATTTGGCACAAAGCTTTCCAATTCTGCGCGCACATTTGGGAACCACTGGTCCATCGGGGCGGCATCTGGATCTAAATTGACAAAGATAAAGCCCAGAAAGACTTCGGTTCTGACGCTGGATAAACAAATTTTTGATCGGTCAAAACCATCAACAGAAGTTACATTTGGCCCCGATCGCAAATTGCCTGTCAATTCATAGGTCCATGCATGATAGGGACAAACCACCAAACGTGTGCTGCCTTGGCCTTGGACCAATTGATGTGCACGATGTTGGCAAACGTTGTAAAAGGTGCGAACTTCGTCATCATGACCTTTGATACAAAACAGGCTTTCACCAGCTAAATCAAACGTGAAATAATCCCCTGATTTTTCCAGTTGGCTGGCATGCCCTGCAAATTGCCATGTCTTTGCCAAAAGCCCTGTTTTTTCCAATTCATATATTTTGGGGTCGGTATAATAACGCGCCTCAAGGGAATGGATCAAAGCCTGTGTCATTTTAGTCCTCGTGATAAATGCCTAATCGGTGACGGCGGGCGTGAAAGCGTTCAACGCGGTCAACTATTTCATCTGATGCGCTAGCGATCACAAATGAAAGCAGTGTTTCCAAAAGCGCGAGGGTTGACACGGATGATGGAAAAAACTGGGGGGTGTCGATGCGCACAACAAACCCATGATCCGCATTTCGGATAATCGGCGATGCAGGGCTATCAGAAATACCAATGATGGTCATGCCTTGTTCTCGCGCAACTGCGACTGCTGCGACAACTTCGCTGCGGTAGGGTTTTGATGTGATTGCAATTAAGACGTCTTTTGGTCCTGCGAATGCCAAATCATCTATTGCAGAATTGCCCTGACGGGGAATTGCATGAAATCGAACCATCCCCGTTGATGCAAGATACGTGAAATTTCTGGCGTTCGCGTTGTTTACGCCGACACCCAATGTATATGTATTCTCGCTGGCCCAAATGGCTTTTGCTGCTGCGTGCAAGCTGTCGGCAGAGATGGTTGAAAATGTCTCTTCGATATTGCGGATTGCGCCCCCCACCATATCCGCGAAAAGACCGCCCAGTTCGCCTTGTTTGGCGATCGACTGTAACCAGCGCGCGCGATCTTCAAAGCTGATTGATCCCCGTCGAATGGCGTCTCGGAAAGGGGTGCGAAAATCTTCATATCCGTCAAACCCAACTTGGCGTGCCATCCGCACGACCGTGTTTGGTTTGACATTTGCTGCCTCAGCAATCTCGCGCACGGTCGAAACGCCCACGTCTTGGGGGTTTTCCAAAACATAGCGAGCTGCCTTTTGCGCTTCGGGCGTCAAGGCGTCCCATTCTTCGGTCAGGCGATCTAAAACGGTTTCGGGTGCGTTTGGTACATTTGTATCATTCATAGTTGACTAGTGTACAGATGTGCGATTACCGTGTCGAGAAGAAAAGTGTCCCTAGGAATGGAAAGTGGATCAAATGTCGTCTTCGTCTTTGCCATCATATGCCCGTGTCGTAATTGTCGGAGGGGGGGTCATGGGCGTTGGCCTTGCCTATCATCTTGGACATGAAGGCTGGGGTGCTGATACCGTTCTTTTGGAAAAAGCCGAGTTAACCAGCGGGTCAACATGGCATGCGGCAGGGCAAATCACGCATTCAACCAGTTCCTACAGTTTGGGCAAATGTGTTGATTATAATATCGGTTTATATTCAGGTGGTTTGGCGAAAGAAACAGGCCAATCCGTGACGTGGCACGGGTGCGGGTCGTTTCGATTGGCATATACTGATGATGAAATGGATTGGTTGCGCCACACGCTATCAGTGGGACGCAGTTTGGGGTTCAATATTGAATTGGTTGGACCCGAACGCGTGGCCGAGCTGCATCCGTTTTACAATCTAGAGGGTGTTTTGGGCGCGTTGCATACACCCGATGACGGGCATGTGGATCCGACCAATGTTACCATGGCTTTGGCGGCGGGGGCACGTCAAAAGGGTGTGCGTATCGTTCGGCAATGTCGCGCAACAAACATTACCCAAGCGGCGAACGGTGAATGGATCGTGGAAACCGAACAGGGTACGATTATCTGCGAGCATGTGGTCAATGCGGGTGGAACCTATGCGCGCCAAATGGGCGAATGGTCGGGATTGCAATTGCCGATGACCTCGATGACGCATCATTATTTTGTGACCGAACCGGTTCCAGAATTCGAAAACCTTGATCGCGAACTGCCCGTAATCCGTGACGATCGCAAAGTATCCGGTTATATCAGGATGGAACAAAAACGCGGCCTGATTGGGATTTACGAAAAGGAAAATTCAAATTCGGTCTGGCATGACGAATGCCCTTGGGATTATGAAAACTGGTTGTTTGATGCGGATTATGATCGCGTGATGCCTTGGCTGGAGGAAAGCCTAAACCGCATGCCTATCTTTGCCAATCTAGGGATACAACGCGAAGTGCATGGTGCCATTAGCCATCCGCCCGATGGGAACCCGCTGATCGGCCCAGCACCAGGTGTTAAAAACTATTGGTGTTGTTGCGGCACACAGATTGGCATTGGTTGGGGTCCAGGATTGACACGCGAATTGGCCCGTTGGATGGTTCATGGGGCCGCCGACATTTCGATGCGTGATTATGATCCACGTCGGTTTGGCAGCTATGCCACCAAAGACTGGCAGATCATCAAAGCCCATGAAGATTACAAACTGCGCCACGAAATTCCGTTTCCACATTTCAACCGCTTGGCCGGTCGTCCTGTCAAACCGTCGCCGTTTTATGATCGGCTAAAGGCAAAGGGCGCGGTATTCGAAGAGGTTTATGGTCACGAACGCCCGCGCTGGTTTGCCAAAAATGGAATCGAGCAACGCGATCACTATGGCTTTGGTCGGACCGCTATGCATGATGTGGTCGGCGCAGAATGCAAGGCTGTGCGGACCTCTGTGGGCATCATGGATATTTCCGCGTTTGCCAAAGTCCAAGTGTCTGGGCCAGACGCCGCCACCATGTTGGATCGGTTGGTTGCAAATCGGTTGCCACAGAAAACCGGCGGCATCGTGTTAACGCATATGTTGAACCAGGCGGGGCGCATAGAATTGGAAACAACGATCGTCAAGTTGAGCGATGATTGCTATTACCTTGTTTGCGCTGCGTTTTTTGAACAGCGTTTGTTGGATCACTTGCAACAACACAGCGCAGATCTGGATATCGAGATGACGTGTTTGTCCACTGACTGGGCCGCGCTTGCGATTAATGGACCAAAGGCGCGCGTTGTGCTGGGCGCATGTACGGAGGCAAATTTGTCCAACGCGGCGTTTCGCTGGTTATCGGCGCAACAGATTACCGTTGCCGGTGTGACCCTTTGGGCGATGCGGATGTCATATGCTGGCGAATTGGGATGGGAATTACACATCCCAAAAGACGGCGCCTTGGCGGTATATGACGCTCTTTGGCAGGCAGGTCTGGCACATGGCATTTCTGACTATGGCAGCTTTGCGATGAACAGCTTGCGCATGGAAAAAGCATTCAAAGGGGCAAGCGAACTCACCAATGAAGTTACATTGGCCGAAGCGGACGTATTACGTTTTGCGCGTACCGACAAAGAGTATTTGGGAAAAGACAAAACCCTAAATCCATCATTGCGGTGGGTTTGTGCCTATCTCGAAATTGAGCCAAATGGTTTGGAGGATGGAAATGGGGGAGAACCTGTAATGATTAACGGAACAGTCGTTGGATCAACCGCATCAGTCGCCTTTGGTCACGCGGTCGGAAAAATTCTCGCGTTTGCCTATGTCAAACCTTTTGCCAATGTCGCGGGCCAAGAGGTCGAATTGATAATTGCCGGCAAGTCGCGACGTGGCCGCATTTTGGGTGCCCCGGCCTATGATCCTGATGGGCATTTGCCGCGCATGGACGCGTGACATATGACAGATGGGGTATACAATGAACTTGCCTAAAACAATGCGCGCCATGGTGACAATGGGTCACGGGGACCTGGATCAAATGGTATTTCACCAGAATTGGCCGCGGCCTGATCCCAGAGAGGGCGAAGTCCTGATCCGGGTCAAGGCCTGTGGATTGAACAATACCGATGTGAATACCCGCTCGGGCTGGTATTCTAAGGCCGTTATCGAGGCCACAACTGGCAGGGCATTTGACAAAGTCCATGCCGAGGATCCCACATGGGGCGGCGCACCAATAACCTTTCCCAGAATCCAAGGGGCCGATGTTTGCGGGGTTGTCGCAGCGGTTGGTGCAAACGTGGACCGTTCGCGTATAGGAGAGCGTGTGATCACAGACAATTGGCTGCGCGATCCAGCCGATCCCACCAATATGGACAAAACGGGGTATTTCGGGTCAGAATGCGACGGGGGTTTCGCAGAGTACACAACACTTCCTGCGCAAAACGCAATCGCAATTCAATCTGATTTAAGTGACGCGGAATTGGCGACGTTTTCGTGTTCCTACTCAACCGCCGAAGGCATGTTGACCCGCGCAGCGGTAACAGCCGACGACACGGTACTGGTGCCAGGGGCCTCTGGCGGAGTTGGTGGGGCATTGGTGCAATTGGCCAAACGTCGCGGCGCGCGCGTTATTGCATTGGCGTCACTGGAAAAACATGCTGATGTCGCGGCGCTTGGGGCAGATATTGTTTTACCACGCCCGAACAACGATTTGCGCACCCAACTAGAGGATGAACGGATCTCTGTTGTCGCTGACATCGTTGGTGGGGCCACTTGGCCCACATTGATTGATTGTCTTGAACGGGGTGGGCGTTATGTGTGTTCGGGGGCAATAGCGGGCCCTTTGGTGAACTTTGATCTGCGGACTTTCTATCTGCGTGATCTGACATTTTTGGGGTCCACAGTCATCCCGCCATCAGTGACGCAAAAACTTGTTTCTTATATACAAGAGGGCGGTTTGCGTCCAAATTTGGCGGCTACATTTCCCCTTGAGGAATTACATGCCGCCCAAGCGATGTTCATCGCAAAACAACATACTGGCAATATTGTGGTGATCCCATGAAAATTACCCGCATTACCGTTTATCAGGTCGATCTGCCGTTGGAACACCCTTAT
>RFZH01000085.1 GCA_009920815.1 Paracoccaceae bacterium | reverse complement strand
GCGCGCCAAGTCGCGACAATCACCGCACTTTTACCACTGGCAATGGCGGATGTTATTGTGGCATTGGCAACCAATGTTCGTATGATCCGCCGCATCGCCGAAATATATGGTGGCCGTGGCGGGATGATCGCGTCATGGCGCCTATTGCGGGCAGTGATGTCGCACTTGGTCGCGACAGGCGCAGTTGCGGTCGGGGATGATTGGCTAGGATCCATCTTTGGTGGCAGCCTTTTGGCAAAACTATCACGCCGCTTTGGAGAGGGTATGATCAACGCTGCATTGACAGCGCGCGTTGGACGTGCCGCTATCGATGTCTGTCGCCCGATGCCATTCCATGTTCACAATAAACCGCGTGTCTCATCCATTTTACAACGCGCCCTGACTGGTGTTTTTGACAAAGAGCCAAGTTAAACAAACCGTCGCACGCGGCCCGAAACACCATCCCACGCATTGGGCAACAGAGGATAGCCCAACACCCGCTCCGGGTTTGTTGGAGGCGGCATTTCAACATGGTCCAGTTTGACAAAACCGAACCTGGAATAATAAGGCGCGTCACCAACCAAAATCACACGCTCCCATCCCAAGGACGCAGCAATTTCCAAACTTTGGTGAATAAGCAAACCACCCAAGCCTTCGCCTTGGCGTGTCGGGTGAACTGCCACAGGTCCCAATAATAAAGCCGGTACCTGCCCCACATAAATTGGCCAATACCGAATGGCCCCTGCGAGGATCAACGCTTCATCACGCGCCACAAGACACAGATCAGCGACAGGTGAAACACCGTCACGCAGACGGTAGGACGACAATGCCTCGCGACCTGGTGCGAAACACAAATCATATAGGGCCTCGACCTCCCACCAATCGTGCAAAGTTTCTGCTTTGATGTCGTACACTGCACCGCCATTCTAACTTTTTTCTGGAAAGCCGTCTAACATGAGGTTAAGCCCATAGCAAATAGGAGTTTTATGCCGATGTTTTACGAACCCAAAAATGGCCACGGACTGTCACATAACCCTTTCAACGCGATAGTCACACCGCGTCCGATCGGTTGGATTTCGACACGCGATGCACAAGGCATCGATAACCTTGCCCCCTATTCGTTTTTCAATGCGGTCGCTTATGTCCCGCCACAGGTTATGTTTGCATCAACCGCGTCCAAAGCCGACCAAATCGGGACAAAAGACAGCGTTGCAAATATACGCGAGACTGGCGTTTTTTGCGTCAATATCGTAGAATATGCCATGCGCGATGCCATGAACGCGACCTCGGCCACATTGGGCAAAGAGGTGGATGAATTTGCGCATGCGGGTTTGGACAAGGCCGCGTGCGAAACAATCGCCTGTTCCCGCGTCGCGTTGGCGCCGGCCGCATTAGAATGCAAAGTGACCCAGATCTTAACGCTCGAGGGGGATGAAAACTATGCCGTCTTTGGCGAAGTCGTCGGCGTGCATATGCGCGATGATTGTTTGGTGGATGGCAGATTTGACATCACAACCTATCACCCGCTGTCCCGTCTGGGCTATCGTGACTATACGGTTATTCGCGATCTGTTTACCCTGTCGCGCCCCGATGATACATAATGCTTGATTTGTGCGCCTATTATGTATAGAGCGCACAGCATGAACATGATGACTTATCCCGCTCTGCGACGCCGACGTAGCCTTTAATATCAAGGGCCGTCTGGCCATGTTCATTGCGTTCGTATACGCCCCCGCTTAATCAAACATTGACTTGCCCTTTCCCTTACGGCACCAAAAGGGTTCCAACAATAAGGATCGTTCCTATGATATCGTCCGTTCTGCCGACCTATTCACGCGCCCCGATGCAATTTACTAAAGGCGAAGGCGCATGGCTTATCGAAGCGGACGGCCGCCGATTTTTAGACATGGGCGCAGGAATTGCGGTCAATGTCTTGGGCCATGCAAATCCAGTCTTGGTGCAGGCACTGACACAACAAGCACAAAACCTGTGGCATGTCTCAAACCTGTACAACATCACACAGCAGCAGGCTTTGGCTGATAAACTGGTTGCGGCCACGTTTGCGGATACGGTATTTTTCACCAACTCAGGCACAGAATCTTGTGAGCTCGCCGTCAAAATGGCCCGTAAATACTGGTATGAAAAAGGCGAAAAAGAGCGGGTTGAAATTATCACCTTTGAAGGATCCTTTCATGGTCGTTCCTCGGCAGGTATTGCCGCAGCGGGTTCAGAGAAAATGATCAAGGGCTTTGGTCCAATCCTGCCCGGTTTTGTGCATCTGGCCTGGAACGATCATGACGCACTCGAAGCTGCAATTTCATCAAAGACCGCTGCTATTTTGATCGAACCCGTTCAGGGTGAAGGCGGTATTCGCCCTGTCTCGACCCAGTGTCTGCAAGGGCTGCGCGCGCTGTGTGACAAACATGGAATCTTACTGATCTTGGACGAAGTGCAATGCGGTGTTGGTCGGACCGGCAAACTGTTTGCACATGAGTGGGCCGAGATAACGCCAGATATCATGATGGTTGCTAAAGGCATCGGCGGAGGTTTTCCACTTGGTGCAGTGTTGGCAACCGAGAATGCGGCGTCCGGCATGACAGCGGGGACACATGGGTCAACATACGGCGGTAATCCGCTCGGATGCGCTGTCGGCTGTGCCGTCATGGATGCGGTCAACATGCCTGAGTTTTTAGACAACGTCATTCAAAAAGCTGCACAGTTGCGCCAAGGCATTGCAAACCTGATTGATCGCCACCCAGAGGTCTTTACCGGCCAACGCGGTCTTGGGCTTATGATCGGTATCCAGTGCAAGGTTAGTAACCTAGAGGTAGTAAAAGCCGCCTATGATGCCTGTTTGTTAACAGTTCCGGCAGGGGATAATGTTGTGCGCCTGCTGCCGCCTCTCAACATCACAAACGACGATATCGCCCATGCTGTCGCAAAGCTAGATCAGGCGGCTGCGACATTGAAATAGGGCCTTCATCTTTGCCCAAATACTCTGGGGAAAATGGCATCGCCATTTTGGGGGGCACAGCCTCCGCCGCCAGACCCAAAAGGAATATGTTATGAACCATTTTTTAGACATCAATAAAACATCGGCGCAGGATTTGCGGGGGATTATTGATCGTGCCCGTACAATCAAAGATGCACGAAAAGGCCAACCAAAGGGTGCACCTGACGCGGAACAGGCATTGGCAAACCATATGGTTGCGCTGATTTTTGAAAAACCGTCTACCCGCACGCGCGTGAGTTTTGATGTTGGCGTACGTCAAATGGGGGGACAAACGATGGTTTTGTCTGGAGCGGATATGCAGCTTGGGCATGGCGAAACAATTGCTGATACAGCGCGCGTATTAAGCCGTTATGTCGACCTAATCATGATCCGCACCTTCGAAGAACAAACTTTGTTGGAAATGGCTGAATATGCCACGGTCCCCGTCATCAACGGCCTGACCAACCGCACCCACCCCTGTCAAATCATGGCAGATATTATGACGTTCGAAGAACACAACGGCCCTATTGCAGGAAAAAAGGTCGTCTGGTCAGGTGACGGCAACAATGTTTTTGCGAGCTTTGCACATGCCGCCGGCCAGTTCGGGTTTGATTTGGTCTTTACAGGCCCACCAACCTTGGATCCTGAACAATGTTTTCTGGACGAAGCGCGCGCCAAAGGTGTCAGTGTCACGATCGAGCGTGATCCCATCAAGGCGGTGGACGGCGCAGACCTTGTTGTGACAGACACTTGGGTCAGTATGCACGACCCACAGTCAGCGCGTGAGCGGCGGCACAATCAATTACGCCCCTATCAAGTGAATGAACACCTAATGTCGCATGCAAATGTATTTTAAAGTGAAAAACCCCGCACGACAGCGGGGTTTTTATAGTGCCAGCACCTATTATTGCTGAGATTTAAGATATTCGATGATATTTTTAATATCGTCTTCTTTCTTAAGACCAGCGAAAGACATTTTGGTCCCTTTGGCAAAATCTTTTGGTTTTTCCAAAAATGCTGCCAAGTTCGCTTCGTCCCAAATCATGCCGTCTGCGTTCATGGCACTGAGCGTCTTTGAATATTTGAAGTCTGCGTTTGCACCAATCGCCATTCCAACAATGCCGTTCAGAATTGGGCCGGTTTTATTTTTCGCGCCATCGCCGACTTGGTGACATGCTTTACACTTTTTAAACACTTTTTCGCCCGACGCTGCCATATCCGCGTCAAACGCAGCGACGGCAACGGGTGCGGTTTCTGGCTCAGCCGCGACCTCGACCACGGTGGTGTCTTGCGCTGGGGCCTGTTGTGTTTGTTCGGATAGCTCTGTGCCCTCTTCTTGTGGAGTGACATCAAGAACTGCCGCGCGCATTGTAATTTCAACGCTGTCTTTGCAGTTAGTCATACATGTGTCGTTGAACACAGCGTATTCTGTTTCCGCGCGGTTATCAAAAAAGAACCCATCTGCATTGGGCATTTCGACATCAAGGAAGTTTTCGTTAGACAGTTCGAAATCTTCGTCCACCAAATCATTTGAATACAGAATATATGCAACGATTGCGTAGACTTCGTCATCGGTCAAACTTTGTGCGTTGCCAAATGGCATGGAACGACGAATATAGTCATACGCGGTTGATAAGTAAGGCCAGTATGAGCCAACTGTTTTCAACGGATCGTCATGATTTAGTGTGTCCATCCCGCCTGCAAGTTTGGGCCAATTGTCGACGCCCTCGGCGAAGTCGCCGTGACACATTGCACAGGCTTCGGCAAAGATTTCTTCGCCGTCCAAGACATTACCGGATCCAACAGGCAGGCCGGTTCCATCGGGGCTGATGTCCAAGTCCCATGCCGCGATTTCCTCGGGCAAAGCAGCGCGACCAAGGCCGAGCTTTTCCGCCGCGACAGGTGACGCCAACAAAGTGGCCGCAATGACTGTATTAAGAAATTTCGACATTTTCGGCCTCTCCGTTCGATTTGACCCACCACGTTTGAATACAGTTGTTATGGTAGATCGAGTTTAGACCACGCACTTCGCGCAATTGAGTTTTGGTTGGCTGGACATAGCCTGTCTCGTCATGGGCACGGGATTGAATCAACATTTCTTCGCCTTGCCAGTCGATATCCAGATAGAACCGTGTTAACGCCATTGGCTGACCAGGCGCAGCCAGACGGGCCACTTGCCAGTTTTTACCGCCATCCAATGTGACATCAACTTGCGTGATTGCCCCGCGACCGGACCAAGCCAAACCAGTAATTACCAATGGGCCTTTGCCATGGGTAATCGGTGCTTGGGGCGACGGGCTTGTAATGACAGATTTCGCATCCATGACCCATGTATGTTTGCGCGATGAACCGTCGGCCATCGTGTCAGTATATTTCGACGTTTCTTCGCGGCTTTCGACGGGCTGTGTGGTCAATTCTATACGGCGCAACCATTTGACCCACATGTTGCCTTCCCAACCAGGAACGACCAAACGAACGGGATAACCATGTTCCTTGCGCAGCGCTTCGCCGTTTGCTTTGAATGCGACAAGCACGTCATCCAATGCTTTTTCCATCGGGATCGAGCGACCGTTTGAGGACGCGTCCGCGCCTTCGACAAAGACCCAGGTTGCTTCTGGTTTGATACCTGCTTCGTTCAGGATCGTCCGCAGAGGGACACCGATATATTCCATGTTGTGGATCATACCGTGGGTAAATTGCGCACCGTTCAATTGGGATCCGGCCCATTCCATACCTGTGTTTGCCGCACATTCGCAGAAATACACGTGGCTTTCACGCGGAAAGCGCATCAGATCGTCATAGGTAAAGACCAGTGGTGTGTCGACCAAGCCGTTGATCATCAATCGATAATCCTGTTTGGTCAGATCAATCGCGCCTGAATGGTGACGTTCGAACGCACAGCCTTGTGGCGTGATTGTACCATCCAATGCGTGGATCGGGGTAAAGTTGATCGAGCTGATGGTATCCGCCGTCAACCATTCCACGTTGCGACGCACAACGTCGGATTCGTATTTGATGGGCATACCATAAGGTACGGCATCTACGCCGTCGCCTGTTGCCTGCGCCCAGATTTGTTTTTCGGTGATCAATGGATCGCCTGCTGCTGCCGCGGCATGCGCTGCGACTGTGCCCGCACCCATTGCGGCAGCGCCAGCAAGGAACTGACGGCGTGACGCATTTTTGCCTTTGAAGCTGACTGTCATGTCAAATGGCTCCTGTGTTGAAATGTTTAGATGCGCTTACGCACCAACGACCGTGACACTATTGTTTGGCTTGACCGAAACTGTGCCTTGTTTACGGATGTAATCTTCGACAACATCCCAAATTTGTGGACCTTCGGTGCCTTCGTTGACCGACGCCCAACCAGCAACAACGTAAGTTTTCGCTGGATCAATCATTTCGCCTGTTTTCAACAGGGTCATTTCCGAAATGCGGCTGCCTTGAGGCTTTGACACATCAATGCGGTATCCCATGCCGCCGATACGAACCATGTCACCGCCCTGTTGATAATAGGGGTCTGTGTTGAACAGGTTGTCGGCCACATCTTCCAAGATTACATGGATGAATTCACCAGTCATTTCTGTGCGATACGCTTCGCCATATGTCATGGATGTGACGTTCCAAATGTCTTCGCGCGTGATGTCCTGACCCGGCAGGATGGATGGCCCCCAACGCACACCAGGTGACATGGAAATGTCGGCATCGCGTTCGGCGATCAAGGCGTCACAGATCAAATCATCCCATGTGCCGTTGAAATTGCCGCGACGGTACAACAGGCTGTCTGTGTTGCCGATGACTTCGGTCAATTTATCTGCAAAAGGCGCACGCTGTTCGTCGATCAACGCAGCAACATCCGCATCAGGCGTAATTACATCCGAGAAAATCGGGATCAGCTTGTGTTTGAACCCCATCATGCGGCCGTCACGCACATCCAAATCAACGCGGCTGACGAATTTGCCGTTTGACCCCGATGCGACGATGATTGTTTCGCCGACCAGAACGGGTTCAGGCAACGCATCATGCGTGTGACCAGACAGAATAACATCGATCCCTTGGACACGACCGGCCATTTTCTTGTCAACGTCAAAGCCGTTGTGCGACAAAACGACGACCACTTCGGCACCCATGCCGCGGACTTCGTCGACCATGGCTTGCATGTTTTCATCGCGAATACCAAAGCTGTATTCAGGGAACATCCAGCGTGGGTTGGCGATTGGCATATATGGGAAGGCTTGGCCAATAACGGCAATCTTGGTGCCGTTGCGTTCGAACATTTTATAGGGAGGAAATAGTTCGGTTGGCTCGTCCCATTCGGCGTCAAAGATATTTTGTCCCAGTGCCGCAAATGGCAAATTTTCTACGATCTCTTGAACCCGTTCGGATCCCAGTGTGAATTCCCAGTGGAATGTCATCGCGTCAGGTTTTAGTGCGTTCATGACATTGACCATGTCCTGACCTTGGGTGTGGTAACAGGTATATGACCCGTGCCATGTATCCCCGCCATCCAACAACAACGCATCTGGACGTTCCGCACGGATCGAATTGATCACAGTTGCGACGCGGTCCAAGCCGCCGACACGACCATAGGTCTGTGCCATTGACGTAAAATCATTATAGGTCAGCGCATAGTGCGAAGGTGACCCGTCTGCGATCCCGTAAAGTTTGCGGAAATCTGCGCCTGTGATGTGTGGCACATTGCCAAACGCATCACCCACACCAATGTTAATTTCAGGTTCACGGAAATAAATCGGTTTTAGCTGTGCGTGAATATCAGTCACGTGGATCAAGGTCACATTACCAAATGCGTCAAATTGCAAAAGCTCGTCTTGGGTAAGACGTTGTTGCGCGGCCAAACGGCCCCAATTGCCAAAACCGGACGCCCCGTACAACGCCGAGGCCGCCATGCTGACTTGAAGAAAATCACGACGAGAGATCATGTTTTTGCTTTCCTTGTTGACGCATCATATGCGCATATTTGAATGGGTTAGGGAGAAGATAACCCCGCACGAAACCGTGCGGGGCCAAAATTTTTAGTTGCGGACAGATGGTCCTTCGACGGACAATCCATTGCCACGTGATGCAACATATAGCTCAAGCGCGATGAACTCAGGTCCACCTGGTTTGAATGTTTCTGCACGTGTATCGCGGACGCAGCCTTTGAAACGGTCATGAACCGTATTCAATTTGGTGTTTTTCAAACGGTATGCTGGGAAACCGTTGATTTGACCTTGTGACAAGTGGTCCGCACGGATCATATTGCCGTAATTGTCTTCGTGACAATTTGCGCATGACAGCTCAAGCTGACCTGTACGTGTGTAATACAGTTCTTTGCCTTGTTCCCACGTCGCGGCCGCTGGACCGTCGATCGCGACATTGACAGGCATACCACGTGATTGAACAGAGATCAGAGCCTCCATCGCGGCCATATCACCGGATGTATATCCATATTTCTCGGCACCCATTTGGTTTTCGCGACAATCATTGATTTGCATTGCCAAAGTACGGACTTCGCCGGCTTTCTCGTTCCATTTTGGATAAACCGCGCGGATGCCAACCATGCTTTCTTCTACGTCACCATGACAAGACGCGCAGGATTTGCCTTTTTCACCTTCAACGGTGTTCCACGCTTCCAGCGCACCATCAACCGCTGCCATTGCAGGGTTATCAAAGTCATCCGCTTGCATGGCTTGCGTTCCTTCAGACCGGAAACGCCAGCCAGACATGATTTCATCCAACGTATCGGAAAGATGCGCTGGTGCTGCTGTCTTGGTCACAATTTCGATTTCGCCGTTGATGACCAACTCTGCGTCCTCGTCTGCGATTGCAGTGGTCGCCAACAAAGCTGCTGTGATCGCTGTAATTGCTTTCAATTTCATAACTGTTTTCCTCCCAGAAAGGTGGCCCTACCGCCAAGCAAGGCCACTTATTTCAGGCAAACGACCTTAGCCGATTGCCACGTTTTTTGTGTC
>RFZH01000084.1 GCA_009920815.1 Paracoccaceae bacterium | reverse complement strand
AAAGTTTTGGAAAAGCTCGGCGGCATGGACGTCTCGAAAGAGGCGATCGGTTTCATGGATTGGGCAGATGGCAAATTGGGTGATTTTGACGCCCGTGTGTATCGCATTTCGTTCTCGGGTGAATTGTCCTACGAAATCGCCGTTCCCGCCAGCCAAGGCCGCGCATTCTGGGATGCGCTGATGGCGGCAGGTGCCGAATTTGATGTCATGCCCTATGGGACCGAAGCGTTGCACGTGATGCGGGCCGAAAAAGGGTTTATCATGATTGGTGATGAAACCGACGGTACCGTCATTCCACAAGATTTGGGACTGGATTGGGCTATTTCTAAAAAGAAAGCAGATTACATCGGCAAACGGGCGCAGGAACGGTCGTTTATGGTGTCGCCTGATCGTTGGAAGCTGGTTGGCCTAGAAACCTTGGACGGGTCTGTTTTACCAGATGGTGCATATGCAACGGGCGAGGGCGTCAATGCCAACGGCCAACGCAATATGATTGGTCGTGTAACGTCAACCTATTATTCGCCCACCTTGGGACGCGGCATTGCCATGGGCTTGATCCACAACGGACCAAACCGCATGGGCGACGTTATCGAATTCCCAAAAGTGGATGGAACCATCATCAAAGCCAAAATTGTTGACCAAGTGTTCTATGATAAAGAAGGGGCCAAACAAAATGTCTAATGCAGTGACCGCGCTGAAGGGCGCAAAATCACAAGGCTATGTTGCGGTGACTGAGGCCCCATCAACGGGTATGATTACGCTTCGCGGAGATTTTTCTGATAAGACCTTTGTCAAAGCCGTCAAAGATGTTTGTGGCGCCGCAATTCCCGATACACGTCGGGTTGCGCCCGGCAAAGACACCCAGGTGTTGTGGATGTCCCCCGACGAGCTTTTGATCGTGTGTGATTATGATCGCGTGTCAGATCTTGAAAATGCTTTGACTGGTGCGTTGGGGCAGGCACATGCATTGGTGGTCAATGTTTCTGATGCGCGGGCTGTCTTCGATATCGAAGGGGAGGCTGTGCGCGAAGTCATCGCTAAACTGGCACCCGTTGATCTAAAAGCGTTTGAGATTGGCGATGTGCGCAGAACGCGCATCGCACAGGTGGCCGCAGCCTTTTGGATGGCGTCTGACCGTCAGGTGCGTATCGTATGTTTCAGGTCGGTTGCGCAGTATATGTTCCAGCTTTTGACCAATTCCGCGCAGCGTGGCTTTGAGGTTGGAGATTGGTAAAATCCCTAAATTGCTATGAAATTGTGCCGCCTCTTGGGCGGCGCAGTTTTTTTTGCGCCGTGTGTCACGGCGCGAAGCCTTTGGCGAGAGTATTTTTACAAAAGTGAATGGTGTTTTGGGGCTTTGGTCTTGACGTTCGACGTGATAAAGCACCATTTAATGGAAACGCAGTTTAATTTATAAAGGGGGCCTAAGATGGCATTTGAACTTCCAGCACTTCCTTATGCGCATGATGCGCTTGCAGATTTGGGCATGTCTAAGGAGACATTGGAGTACCACCACGATTTGCATCACAAAGCCTACGTCGACAACGGCAACAAATTGATTGCTGGAACCGAATGGGAAGGTAAATCCTTAGAAGATATCATCAAAGGCACTTATCAAGCAGGTGCGGTTGCCCAAAACGGTATCTTTAACAATGCGTCGCAGCATTGGAACCACAATCAGTTTTGGGAAATGATGGGCCCAACAGGACGCAACATGCCATCCGAATTGGAAAAGGCAATTGTGGACAGCTTTGGTTCTGTTGACAAATTCAAAGAAGATTTCTGCGCCGCGGGTGCAGGTCAGTTTGGATCAGGCTGGTGCTGGTTGGTAAAAGACGCCGATGGCGGTCTGAAAATCACCAAAACAGAAAACGGCGTGAACCCATTGTGTTTCAATCAAACTGCGCTGTTGGGATGCGACGTGTGGGAACATTCCTATTACATCGATTTCCGCAATAAACGCCCTGCGTATTTGACCAACTTCTTGGACAACTTGGTTAACTGGGAAAACGTTGCATCGCGCATGTAAGTGTTTTTACTAACGCACAAAAAAGCCCAGCGATCAAAAGTCGCTGGGCTTTTTTATTTCAGGGTTTTTCCCTTGATCGCGGTGATGGTTTCTTGGGCCGACTGTGTGATCGTGAAAAGATCAGCCAAAGATGGATCGGCAAAACCATTTGCAATCATATGATTGATTAGCCCAATCAATGGGTCCCAATACCCCGCAACATTCATTAAAATGATGGGTTTATTGTGCAGGTCTAATTGTAAAAATTCGTCCATTGAACCTGCCCCACCAGGCATGACAACAATAGCATCGGAATTCATGAACATTACTTTTTTACGTTCGTGCATGTTTTCAGTGATGACGAAATGGGTCAAATCCGTTTTTCCCACCTCGGCGCGCAACAGATGCGTTGGAATAACGCCAAAGGTCGTTGCGCCTGCACCTTGGGCGGCGCGTGCCACAGCGCCCATCAAGCCGACATCACCCGCCCCATAAACCAATCGCCACTTTTCGCCGGCGATACGCTGTCCAAGGTCGGTCGCTTGGGCTTTGAAATCAGGGGACGTGCCAAAGCGCGAACCACAGTAAACACAGACAGATATATTTTGCATTTCTATCCCTTTTTCCTTAGAGCAGTCTTTGACCATGGTTATCCACATTGCTATGGTCGCTCAACCAGTAAATCTGGATCTATCGAATTTCGGGGGCCCCTGATGAATAAAACTTTGGCGTGGATTCTGTCAGCGATCATAGCGACAGGAGCGGCGATTTATGTCTTTCAATTGAAAAGTAAAACCGAGACAGCGCCGACTGGCGATGCCGAGGTGGTTGTGAATGACGCAGCAAAGCCAGCCGCGCAAGACGCTGTTGCTCAGGTGCAAGATCAAACACCTGTTGCGTCGCAAGAGGCCGCGCCAACCCAGACCGATGCGCAAAACACAGATCAGGCAACCCTGCCCGAGATCAGCGTTGATACAGTGCGCATCGATGCTGACGGTTATGTATTGGTGGCCGGAAAAGGTGATGCTGGTCTGGATATCGCAGCTGTCGTTGATGGTGTTGAGGTTGCTCAAACCAATGTCGAAAACGACGGAAATTTTGTTTTGATGTTTGAACTGCCACCATCAGAAACGGCGCGTGTCTTGGCGTTGCGTATTGGCCGCGGCGAACAGGTTGCCTATGCGGATCAGGATATCGTCATTGCACCAACACAGATTGTTGCAAAAGGTGATGAAACCGCCGATGGCGCAACAGACACCGTTGCCGCGACAACACAAGCCGACGAAGATGCCGCTGATGTCATTGCCTTGGTCCAACCAGAACAAGCAAGCGACACACCATATCCATCTGATGCTGCCGATCAGAATTCGGATACGGACAACGCTACATTTGTAACAGCGTCTCAGGCGGTTGCGGATGCTGCAGGTCAAGCCGCCAGTGCACTTGACGCGGCGAGCGCATCAAATTCATCTAATGACGAAAATCAAACGCAAACGGCTGATGTAGAGACAGATCAGTCTGTAACTGAAACGGCGTCTGTGGTGTCGTCGCAGAATGACGCAGCAACCGCGCAATCGACCCCCGACATGCGGCTTTCATCAAATGATTCAAGTGTTGAAACTGTGGACACCACAAACCAGCAGTCTGATCAACAAACAGATCAAACTGAAACCATCGGGACACAGGCTGTGGCAACCACGTCGAGCCAAGCTGCAGACGCGAAAGAGAGTGATGTAGAACTCGCACAACAGCCGACCGTCTTTGTCGCCGATACAACGGGTGTCAAGGTGATCCAATCGGCAGAAGAGATTGCCCCAACCCAAGTGGTCATGGACGCGATCAGTTACAGCGATGATGGTTCGATCATTTTGTCTGGCCGCGCAGAACAGGGTGCAACAATCAACCTTTATCTTGATAACCAGCTCGCGCTTTCGACGGCGGCCGATGACAAAGGTTTTTGGCGCATTGATGGAAATGCGATCCCAGCGGGTGTCTATACGCTAAGACTGGACCAGGTTGATCAAGATGGCAAGGTGAGCTCACGGTTTGAGACGCCGTTCAAGCGTGAAGATCGCGCTGCGATTGTTGCAGCGGCCCAACAAACGGCAGAGGAAACCAACACCGTGGTGTCCCAAGAAACCAACGGTCAAACGACGCAAGCCGATGTGGTCGAACCAGCGCCAACACCAGAAATCACCGCAGTTACCGTGCAGCCTGGCAACACGCTTTGGGGCATTTCGCGGGCCCGTTATGGTCAAGGCATCCTGTATGTTCGGGTGTTCGAGGCAAACCGCGATAAAATTCGCAATCCTGATTTGATTTATCCGGGGCAGGTTTTTGTACTGCCTTCAGACGACAGCGGTCGATAAATGCGATCATAGAAAAATATCATAGCGGCTCTGGTAACTCGGGGCCGCTATGGTTATCTGGGGGTAACCTTTTTTCAGATTGATTTGACGCGATGACAGCACAAACCCAAACGAACCCAGAGCCCGTGAACGCGGTAAAAGCCGAACGCCGGTCTAGTTGGGCCATTATCATGCGGGTTATCCCGTACCTGTGGCCTGCAGATAAAGCATGGGTGAAATACCGGGTCGTGATTGCGATGGCGGCGCTTTTGCTGTCCAAATTGATTGGCACCTATACACCGTTTTTATACCGCGACGCTGTCGACACGCTCTCTGCCAATGGTGTGAGCGATTTGGTTTTGGGCGCTGTGGGATTGACCGTTGCATACGGTGTTGCACGCATCATGTCGAACGGGTTGCAACAATTACGTGACGCCGTCTTTGCCAAGGTTGGACAGCGCGCGTTGCGTATATTGGCGTTAGAAACATTCAACCACATACATCGTTTATCGATGCGCTATCACATCACACGCAAAACAGGTGGTCTTAGTCGTATCATCGAACGCGGCGTAAAAGGCGTTGATTTTCTTTTGCGCTTTATGCTGTTTTCTGTTGGGCCGTTGATTTTAGAATTGTTGCTGGTTGCTGGAATTTTGTTTTTCTGGTTCGATTGGCAATATCTGGCAGTCATCGTTGTCACCATCGGTCTATACGTCTGGTTCACCTTTGCGGTCACCGAATGGCGTGTAAAACTGCGTCGTCAGATGAATGACCAAGACACAGATGCCAACCAAAAGGCGATTGACAGTCTCTTGAATTTTGAAACCGTCAAATACTTTGGTGCTGAACAGCGCGAAGCAGACCGTTATGACACCGCGATGCGCGGCTATGAACATGCTGCGTTATTGACCAATTATTCGCTGGCTTTTCTGAACTTTGGCCAAGCGGTCATCATTTCTATCGGTTTAATCATTGTGATGGTTTTGGCGGCAATGGGTGTGGAACGTGGGGAACTGACCGTTGGTGATTTTGTTATGGTGAATGCGTTCATGATTCAGATCACCATGCCCTTGAATTTCTTGGGCACCGTCTATCGTGAAATTCGACAAAGTCTTGTGGACATGGGCGAAATGTTTGACCTGCTAGAACAGCCTGCTGAAATTAACGACAAACCTAACGCTATGAATTTGGCAGTACATGGCGGAAATATCCGTCTTAGCAACGTGTCTTTTGGATATAATCCGGACCGCCCGATCTTGCAGAATGTGTCGATTGATGTGCCTGCTGGACAAACAGTGGCAATCGTCGGGTCATCTGGTTCTGGAAAATCTACGATTGGGCGGCTGTTGTTCCGTTTTTATGACGTCAGTGGTGGTTCCTTGACCATAGACGGTCAAGATGTGCGCGACATAACCCAAAAAAGCCTGCATGATTCTATCGGTGTTGTGCCGCAGGATACAGTGCTATTTAACGACACGATTTATTATAACATTGCTTATGGCCGTGATGGTGCCACCAAGGAAGAAGTCGAAAAAGCCGCGCGTGACGCGCAAATTCATGATTTCATCCTGTCCTTACCAGAAGGGTATGAGACACCTGTTGGTGAACGTGGTTTGAAATTATCAGGCGGTGAAAAACAGCGTGTAGGTATTGCGCGTACGCTTTTGAAAAATCCGCCGATCTTGCTATTGGACGAGGCGACATCAGCCTTAGACACCGAAACAGAACAGGGCATTCAAGAAGCATTGGATCGCGCGGCCGAAGGGCGTACTGTGATCACCATCGCACATCGTTTGTCCACGATTGCGGATGCCGACCAGATCGTCGTTCTTGAAAAGGGTCATGTGGTTGAACAGGGCACACATGATGAACTTTGGGCCAAGGGTGGGCGGTATTACGCACTGTGGACAATGCAACAAAGCTCTGAAGAGTAAGGCATAAAAATGGACCCAAGTTGCCTTGGGTCCAGTTATGCGCCCGACTTCGGAGATTAGGCGACTTTTTCAAGGGTGACTTTGGGCTGCACACCCAAAGCAAAGCACACGTCACGTGTTAATTCAGGTCGGTTCAAGGTATAAAAGTGCAGGCTGTTGACGCCTTCATCCAACAGGTCACTGCACATTTCGGTACAGATTGCTGTGGCTAACAGATCGGAACGATTGTCGCGCGCAGCCTTTTCAAAGGCATCGTCCAACCATGCGGGCACAGTCGCGCCACAGCGTGCGGCAAAACGTTTAACGCCATTCCAGTTTTCAATCGGCAAGATCCCTGGAATAATTGGCGCGTCAATGCCTGCCTTAACGCAAGCATCGCGGAACCTTAGAAAATCTTCGGTATCAAAGAAAAACTGCGTCAAGGCTTCGGATGCACCAGCATCTATTTTGCGTTTTAGCCATGCAATATCTTGGGCTTGATCACGCGCTTCAGGGTGTTTTTCAGGATAGGCCCCGACGCGGATGTGAAAGGCATCAAGATCTGCTAGGGCCTCGATCAGCTCAATAGAATTTGCAAAGCCGTCTGGATGCGCGACAAAGCCGCCTGCGCCCTTGGGCGGATCCCCCCGTAGCGCGACGATAGATGACACGCCTGCCGCCGCATAATTTCTAGCGATCTGGAGCGTTTCATCCCGCGTCGCGTCAACACAGGTCAGATGTCCTGCAACCGGCAGGCCTGTTTCACGATGCAAGACGGAAACCGCCTCGTGCGTTAGGTCACGCGTTGTCCCACCTGCACCATATGTAACGGACACAAACCGCGGGTTTAACGGTGAAAGTGTTTGTACAGTATTCCAAAGGCGAAAAGACGCCTCAAAGGATTGTGGTGGAAAGAATTCAAAAGAAACCGAAGGCACTGTCATAGTCTTTTTCCTATTTTGCTTGCCTTTGTTTTTACATATCGGTTACATTGAATCAAATTCATAAAACTAAATAAGGTTATGAGTTTCATATGAAAATGCATATCGAATTTCGTCATCTTAGAACGATTAAGGCGATCCATGACACCGGGGGCGTCGCGCGGGCGGCAGATGTTCTAAACATTACGCAATCTGCCTTAAGCCATCAAATCAAAGGGTTAGAGGAACAAGCCGGCGTTGAATTATTCGTGCGTCGGTCTAAGCCCATGAAATTATCGGCCGCTGATTTCGTCAGAAATGGCCCGATGTTGATGTCGATATTCGACCAGGCCTTGCCTTTGATGCATTGCCGGCACTTCAGAAAGAAGAGGTTGATTTGGTCGTTTCCTCAGACCCAGAGTCTTTGAACGGTATTACATTTAGCCATTTGTTTGATTACGCCCCTGTCTTTGTTGCGTCGTCACAAAACCCGTTGGCGGATCGTGATTATATCGATGCGGACGATTTTCGCGAACAAACGTTGATTACCTATCCAGTTGATCGCAGCCGCCTAGATATCTTTAATCAGCTGTTAATCCCCGCAAAGGTGGAACCAAAAGCGATCCGTCAAGTTGAATTGACAGCAGTCATTTTATTGCTGGTCGCCTCAAACCGAGGCGTTTCGGTATTGCCCGATTGGGTTGTGCGCGAGGTCAAGTATAGCTCTGATTATGTGACGCGCCCATTGACCAAAAACAAAATCACGCGTGGGCTTTTCGCAGCCACGCGTGACGAAGATTTAGAAAAACCTTATATGCGCGATCTTATCCAATTCGCCGGAGAAGAGGCACACAGATTACAATCGGTTTAAGCAGATTGTAGATCCGACGCCATCGAGCGACCATCACGACCTTCGCGCAATTCGTAGGTCACTGATTGGTTTTCGGTCAACGTCTTCATTCCAGAACGCTCAACTGCTGAAATGTGTACGAATACATCATTTCCGCCGTCTTCTGGTGCAATAAAGCCGAAACCTTTTGTTGTGTTAAACCATTTCACGGTACCTTTAGGCATGCCCCGTGTCTCCTTCCAATTCAATAATATGCCCCAGTACTGCGGGGCCCACGCAACAACGGCATTACTTCGTCCGCTGTGTTTGGATAGTCGGAAGTCATAATAACGAAGGTCACGCGAATATGATGGTCGTTATTGAAATGAAAAAGCAAGTTAAATACACGTAACCTTGTTTTAATGTCAAAAAACTGGGGGAAAAATGCGTATTTATGGACTTAAAAACTGTGACAAGTGCCGCAAAGCCAAGCAAAACTATGGGTTGAATGAAATCATTGATGTGCGAGAGTCACCTTTAGATGACACATTCATGGAGCAGGTCATCGCACAATTTGGTGATTCGTTGATCAATCGGTCATCGACAACATGGCGCGGTCTGTCTGATGATCAACGTGCTCAAGATATTGTCAGTCTGCTTCGTGCATATCCCGCATTGATGAAACGTCCATTGATCCAACATGATGATGGGTCGCTGACTGTGGGACAAATTGGTGCATAGCACAGCGCGCCAAAACGCATTACAACATACGAAAAGTGAGGATGTGACATGGTCCAAAATCAGGTACTTATCGCGGGCGGAGGGATTGCGGGCCTATCGCTTGCGTTGACCTTGCATCAGATTGGCGTGCCATGTCGTGTTTTTGAAAGTGTCCGTGAATTGCGTCCATTGGGTGTGGGCGTGAACTTACA
>RFZH01000083.1 GCA_009920815.1 Paracoccaceae bacterium | reverse complement strand
CTGAGTAGGATTGAACTACCGACCTCTCCCTTACCAAGGGAGTGCTCTACCACTGAGCTACAGCAGCACGCTGTGGGCGCGTCATTAGACGTTATTTTGCCGATACGCAAGTGTAATCTGGACGGTTTTTTATCCTTGCTGTATGGAATAAACATGACAGGCAAAAAAACAGAAAAAAACAATCAACATTCGGCGCAGACGCGCGAAGATCGGTTAAAGGCCGCGCTAAAAGCGAATATGGCCAAGCGCAAGGCGCAGGCCAAAGCGCGTTCAAAACCGACCGAGGCAGAGAAGGAATAAATCATGGATTCGATATTGGTCACGGGCAATGGTCCGTTGAAAGGACAAATCCCAATCGCGGGTGCGAAAAACGCGTGTTTGACGTTGATGCCGGCGACTTTGCTGAGTGACGAGCCGCTGACGCTAACGAATGCTCCGCGTTTGTCTGATATCAAAACCATGTCAGCTTTGTTGGCGTCGCTGGGGGCCGAAGTCACGTCATTGAATGACGGTTTGGTATTGGCGATGTCGTCGCATAACTTGCATAATCTTACTGCCGATTATGACATCGTTCGTAAAATGCGGGCGTCAAATCTGGTTTTGGGTCCACTTTTGGCGCGTGAAGGGCGTGCAGTTGTTTCTTTGCCAGGCGGCTGTGCAATTGGTGCGCGGCCGATGGATTTGCACATTTCCGCGTTGGAAGCGTTGGGCGCAGAGATCGAATTGAAAGATGGCTATCTGCATGCGCAGGTCGTGGGTGGGCGGTTAAAGGGCGCTGTGCATGAAATGCGCTTTGCCTCTGTTGGTGCCACGGAAAACTTTGTGATGGCGGCAACTTTGGCCAAGGGCACATCAGTTTTGAAAAATGCGGCGCGCGAACCCGAGATCGTGGATTTGGTGCATTGTTTGCAAAAAATGGGCGCGCAGATTGACGGTGAAGGGACATCGGAAATCACCATCCAGGGTGTTGATCGTTTGAACGGTGCAACCCATCCTGTTGTGGTCGATCGTATCGAATTGGGGACGTATATGCTTGCCCCTGCGATTGCCGGTGGCGAAGTTGAATGTATCGGAGGCCGGTTCGATTTGATCCAAGCGTTTGTAGATAAACTGCACGAGGCCGGCATTGATGTGCAAGAAACCGAAAACGGCATTATTGTCAAACGCGGTGGTCAGGACGTGAAATCGGTTGATGTGAAAACCGAAGTTTACCCAGGTTTCCCAACCGATCTTCAGGCGCAAATGATGGCGTTGATGTGTACGGCCAATGGTGTGTCGAACCTTGAGGAAACGATTTTTGAAAACCGTTTCATGCATGCCCCCGAATTGACCCGAATGGGCGCAAACATCGAAGTCCATGGTGGCACGGCCAAAGTGACAGGTGTGAAAAAGCTAAAAGGGGCGCCTGTCATGGCAACCGATTTGCGGGCGTCTGTGTCCCTGATCCTTGCGGGTCTGGCGGCTGAGGGTCAAACAAAGGTTAGCCGTGTTTATCATCTTGATCGCGGATACGAAAAGCTTGTGCAAAAATTGTCAGGGGTCGGTGCAAAGGTCGAAAGGATTTCGGAATAATGGGCCAAGACGCACGGTTCGAAGATGGACGCGAGGCGCCGTTAAACCTTGGGGCTTTGACAGGTGACGATTTAACCGTTTTGTCAGCATTGGTCCAAGATGCAGTTTTTCCGATCACCGAGATGAAATGGGATCGCCCGTCACGGCGGTTGGTGTGTTTGATCAACCGATTTCGCTGGGAAGACACGTCCTTGGTTAAAGGTCGAAACCGCGACCCTGAGCGGGTGCAAGCGTTGTTGGTGATCAATTCGGTGACCTCGATCGCATCGCAGGGTATTGATCGGTCCGACGCCGAGGTGATTTTGTCTTTGATGTCGGTCACATTCGATGGGATCGATGACGGTGCTGGCAATGTCATCTTGACGCTTGCGGGCGATGGTGCGATCCGCGCTTCGGTTGAGGCATTGGATGTCACCCTGCGCGATGTGACACGCCCTTACAAAGCCCCATCGGGCAAAGTACCGCAGCATCCAGAATAGCTTTGGGCTTGTCGATTGGGTGCGTGGCATGTATCCCATGACCCAATCAATCGGAGAGTTCCATGCCAGTATTGCTTAACGCTCAAGATCCAGAATTTGAAACGCAGTTTCAGGCACTTTTGAGTGCCAAACGAGAAGACAGTCCCGACGTGGATCACATCGTTGCGGGGATTATTCAAGATGTGCGTGATCGCGGTGATGATGCGGTTCTGGAGCTTACGGCAAAATTCGACCGTTTGGATTTGACAGCTGACACGATGCGGTTTTCAGAAGCCGAAGTTGAACAGTACATCGCAACAGTTTCACCCGAAGATCGTGCCGCATTGGAATTGGCGGCGCAACGCATTCGTGCCTATCACGAACGCCAAATGCCAGAAGACGCCTTTTGGATCGATGAGAGCGGTGCTGAACTTGGGTGGCGATGGACGCCCGTCTCAGCGGCAGGTCTCTATGTTCCTGGGGGATTGGCGTCTTATCCGTCATCGGTTTTGATGAACGCAATTCCGGCTAAGGTTGCAGGCGTTGAACGTTTGGCAATTACGGTGCCAACGCCCGATGGGGTGGTTAATGCTTTGGTTTTGCTGGCCGCAAAATTGTCAGGCGTTGACGAGATTTATCGTATCGGCGGGGCGCAGGCCGTGGCAGCATTGGCCTATGGGACGCAAACAATCCCTGCGGTCGATAAAATCACCGGCCCGGGCAATGCGTTTGTGGCGGCTGCAAAGCGGCGTGTTTTTGGCAAAGTGGGCATTGATATGATTGCAGGCCCGTCAGAAATTTTGGTGATCGCAGATGGTGACAACGATCCCGATTGGATCGCCTTGGATTTGCTTAGCCAAGCCGAACATGACGAAAGCGCCCAGTCTATATTAGTGACCGATGACGCCGCGTTCGCGCAAAAAGTATCCGACGCTGTTGATGCACGGTTGCAAACACTGGAACGACGCGCGATTGCGGGGGCCAGTTGGCGTGATTACGGCGCAATGATTGTTGTGCCCAATCTGAATGTTGCCGCCAATTTATCAAACCGTATCGCCCCTGAACATCTTGAGCTTTGCGTTGCTGATCCAATGGCGTTATCGGAAAAAATCACCCATGCGGGTGCGATTTTTCTAGGTGCTTGGACGCCCGAGGCGATTGGCGATTATGTGGGCGGCCCGAACCATGTTTTGCCAACTGCACGGTCTGCACGTTTTAGCAGTGGCCTATCAGTGATGGATTTCATCAAGCGCACAACTCTTGCGCGCATGACCCCTGATGCCTTGCGTGCCATTGGGCCGTCGGCGGAACGCCTTGCGACCTCTGAAAGCCTTGAGGCACATGGGCTTTCTGTTACGGCGCGGTTAAAACATCTCAATTCCTAACAAAACTTCAACTGCGTTAGGGAAAGGATTGTTTGACTTGCCCGATTACAGTACGCAAGATGTTGACCGAAAGTGAGCTTGATATGAGCAGAATTGCCAACATTGAACTAGATGACCGTAACCTTCCGCCCCCCACGCCCGAAATCGAGCAAGAGCGTAAAGTTGCGATCTTTGATCTATTAGAGGATAACACCTTCGAATTGCCCAAGCGTGACGATCGTGCCGTTCCTGCTGGGCCATATAAAGTGGATCTATCGATCCGCGATAAACGCTTGGTTTTTGATATCACGACCGAGACAGGCGAAAAGGCGGCAGAGTTTCATTTGTCACTGTCTCCATTCCGTCAGGTGGTCAAAGATTATTGGGCTATCTGCGAAAGTTATTATGATGCGGTAAAAAATATGCCGCCCAGCCAAATCGAAACGATCGACATGGCGCGTCGTGGTATCCATAACGAAGGTGCACGCGTTCTGAGTGAACGTTTGGAGGGCAAGGCGATTATTGACAATGACACAGCGCGGCGTTTGTTTACGCTGATCTGTGTCCTGCATTTCGGAGCCTAATCGTGACGGACGGGTTGCCACAATCAATCCTGTTTTGTTGTGACCACAACGCGGTGCGTTCGCCAATGGCCGAAGGCATCATGAAAAAATTCTATGGAACTGGTACTTATGTGCAATCCGTAGGTGTGATGAACGACTTAGAGATTGATGGTTTTGCCATAGGTGTATGCCAAGAGATAGGTGTCGAATTATCACGTCACAGGTCACGCAGCTTTGATGAGATGGAACAATGGGGCGATGATTTGTCGTCGTTTGATTTGGTCATTGCGCTTTCGCCTGCCAGCCAACGCCGCGCATTGGAATTGACGCGGTTTTTCCATCTGGATGTCGAATATTGGCCAATAATGGACCCAACTGGAATAGGCGAGACGCGAGAAACCAAGTTAAACGCGTATCGACAAACCCGTGACCAGATCGCGGATCAGTTGATCCGCCGCTGGGGCCAACCGTTGGAGAGATAAATGAACACCACAATCCAAGCCTATTTTGATGCCTTTAATGCAGGCGATACCGAAGCGATGATTGCTTGCCTGTCTGAGGAAGTGGCCCATCATGTGAACGAAGGTAACGTTCGGGTCGGGAAAGAGGCGTTTCGTGCATTTTGTGCCCATATGTCTCGGTGTTATCGCGAAAATTTGACGGACATGGTGATTTTTGGGAATTCTGATGGAACGCGTGCCGCTGCCGAATTTATCGTGAACGGCACCTATTTGGAAACCGATGGTGATTTACCTGCGGCGCATGGCCAAAGCTATCGTTTGCCTGCAGGTTCGTTTTTTTCACTTGATGGCGACAAAATTACCCGCGTGGTCACATATTATAACCTGTCTGACTGGATCGCACAGGTCAAATGATAGATGTGCGCGTTCTGACGGGGGATGCGTTGGTTGCGGCATTGGATGATGTCGCGCGATTGCGTATCGCGGTGTTTTACGAATGGCCTTATCTTTATGACGGCGACTTTGACTATGAACGCCGATATTTGCAAAGCTATCGTGACAGCGCAGATGCAATTTTGGTCGGTGCCTTTGATGGTGATCGTTTGGTCGGTGCATCCACTGGCACGCCAATGACCGATCATGCCGATGATTTCGCAACAGCGTTTTCGGAAACGGATTATCAGCTAAGCGAAATCTTTTATTGTGCTGAATCGGTTTTGTTGCCTGATTACCGTGGCCATGGCATCGGGCATGCATTCTTTGATCATCGCGAAGCGCATGCCCGTGCGCTTGGGTTTAAACACATCGCGTTTTGTGGCGTGATGCGTCCCAATGATCATCCCCTGCGCCCCGCATCATATAGACCGCTTGATCCTTTTTGGCGCAAGCGAGGTTATCAAAAATTAGATGGGGCCATTGCAGAATTTTCATGGACTGATATCGGGCATGATTACCAGACCAAAAAACCGCTGCAATTTTGGATCAAAGCCCTTTAGGCCGTTATGTCCTGCATTGCGGTCAAAAAGGCACGAATTTCGTCCAGCGTATTATAATGACACACCGAAACGCGCACGCAATCACTCCACCCCAGTGGATTTAGGATGCCACCAGAATAATGATCTGCCTTACGGGTATGGGTGCGAATACCTCGATCATTCAGCGCGGTGACAATATCGGAGGATGGGCGGCCCTGAATGCGGAAAGACACCAACCCCTTGCGCTTTGGGTTATCTATGCCGCCAATGATTTCGACGCCGTCGATTTGTGCCAAACCTTTTAGATTGCCGATGCCATGTATCATTGCATTTGTTAATTCAGTTTCATGGGCCAAAATAGCATGACCAGCGGTCACAAGGCGTTCGCGACGATCTGTCGATGTGCTAAAATGCCCCCCCAACCAATCAAGGTATGAGACCACATCAGACATAGTCGCATAGCTGCCAGTATCGCGTGTACCAAATTCCCACGCCTCTTTCGGGCCATTCAAAAGCTGTTCGTGTGATAATGCCGTCAACCGATCTGACACCCATGCAAAGCCATAGCCATGGCGGGAAAACATTTTGTAGGGCGATACAACGTAGCCATCAATGTCATAGCTTTCGATATCAATCGCACCGTGCGCTGCGTTTTGGATGCCATCTACGATGATGAAACATTCAGGGGCTACGGCACGAATAGCCGCAGAAATTGCTGCCACGTCGACGCCCATTCCGGTAACGGGTGAGGAATGCAAAATCGTTGCAACACGGGTTTTCGCATCAACAACAGCGGCATAGTCATCGGCGGTCACCAAACCTGTTTCATTGTGATGCGCAACTGACAGATAAGGTCGATCCGAATGCTGCGCCCAATGCAATGCCGCGCTGCGGGACGCAGGATGTTCAAAGGTGGATCCGACGATATTGCCGCCGTCCTGTGCGCCCATTGCGGCCGAACGGATGACGCGGAATAATAATTCTGTCCCGCTTTCTCCAACAAAAAACTGACCGCCCGTCACGCCAAACAAATCCGCTGCATCGGATTTTGCGGTCTTGATGATATCAACCAAAGCATGACTTGCTGCATTATCGCGCCCCTGGTTGTCCGGGATCGCCGCAAATTTTGCTGATGTGTCAACAACTGACTTCAAGGTTAAGGCGCCGCCTGCATTTTCGAAAAAGATGCGTTCGCCCGTAAACGGGCAGGTATCAACATGTGCAAAGCGGTCACGGATTTGGGGCATCAGGTTTGGGATGGTTTCGATCATGTTTGGATCCAATCTTGTTTGGCCAAACAATGCGGATTTTTGCGCCACTTGCAATGGGTGACGCAACGAAGTTTCACTAACCTCTTGCCCGACTTTGTCTGATCCGTATTGTGACGTCAAAGAGGAGGCCCGCCAATGTCGCACCAAGTTACCATTTTTGAAATGGGTCCGCGTGATGGTTTGCAAAACGAGAAAACGCAGATTGCAACCACCGACAAGATAACCTTGGTAAATCTCCTTAGTGAATGTGGATTTTCGAAAATCGAAGTGACGAGCTTTGTCAGCCCAAAATGGGTACCACAGATGGCAGATGCGGCGGCGGTATTGGCCGGAATTAATCGGAAATCAGGGGTTGTATACACTGCTTTGACCCCAAATTTGACGGGATTTGAAAATGCGATGCGCGCACATGCAGACGAGGTCGCAATATTTGGATCAGCCTCTGAAGGCTTTAGCCAAGCCAATATAAATTGTACAATTGCTCAAAGCCTTGAGCGGTTTGAACCTGTCGTTCGCGCGGCGCAATCAGCGGGCATTCCCGTGCGTGGATATGTGTCGTGTGTCACGGACTGCCCCTATGACGGTCCGACGGCGCCAGATAAGGTGGCAGAGGTTTCCCAAGCGTTGATCAATATGGGTTGTTACGAAGTGTCCTTGGGCGATACCATAGGTGCCGCAACGCCCCAATCCACAGCGAAAATGCTATCGGCTGTTTTGACCGTTGTGCCTGCCGAAAAATTGGCAGGTCATTTTCACGATACGCAGGCGCGCGCGTTGGAAAATATAGACGTTTCGTTGGATATGGGGGTTCGTGTGTTCGATGCGGCGGTCGGCGGATTGGGGGGATGTCCCTATGCGCCGGGGGCTGCGGGGAATGTCGCCACCGAGGCCGTCGTTGATTTGATGGCGCGGCGCGGATTTGAAACAGGTATCGATCTGGACCGGCTTGCGCGCGTCGGGGCATTTGCACAAGGATTGCGGACATGAAAACCAATTATGACACCTTGAACGTCACCCGTGATGACCGCGGGGTGGTTTTTTTGGAATTGGCTCGGCCAGATAAACGTAATGCGTTGTCTGCACAGATGATCGCCGAATTAACCGAATTCGCAACGACCTGTCCAAGTGATGGATCGGTGCGCGCCATAGAGTTGTCGGGGCAGGGCGACATCTTTTGCGCTGGGGGCGATTTGGCCTGGATGCATGAACAGATAAAAGCAGACCGGCCTCAGCGCATGACCGAAGCACGCAAATTGGCCAAAATGTTGCAGGCGCTGAATGAAATACCTTCACCCATGATCGGTCGGGTTCATGGCGCGGCCTATGGTGGTGGCATTGGCATGTGTTGTGTCTGCGATGTTGTCATTGCAGATGATCAAACCAAATTCGGCCTGACAGAAACAAAGTTGGGTATCATTCCAGCGACGATTAGCCCCTATGTCGTGGCCCGGATGGGCGAAGGGAATGCGCGCCAAGTTTTCATGAATGCGCGCATCTTTGGTGCGGATGACGCACTGCGATTGAATATCATTTCACGCAAGGTCGCCACGCAGGATATGGATCACGCAATCGCGCAAGAAATTGAACCCTATCTGCACACCGCCCCGCAGGCGGCAGCTGCATCCAAAGCCTTGGTGCGGTCGCTAGGGCCGCGTATTGATGATGACGTGATCGACGCAACAATCACATGTCTTGCCGATATTTGGGAGGGCGAGGAAGCGGTTCATGGTATTGGATCATTTCTAAATAAGACAAAGCCGCGTTGGGCCTAGATCCTGTGAAAGTCGCAATACTTGGTTGTGTAAATCCATACATGTGCGGGATGTTGTGCCGATTTTGGCACACAGATTATGACAAAATTATGACTTTTGTTAAAAACAATCTAGAAATTATATACGAAAGTAGATAGCCTGCCTCTTAATGATAAAAATGCACAAAATGTGCTTTGAGGTAGAGTGGTAGTAAAATGCAGGCGATTAATTTCGTAGTACGTACCCCTGTGGGTGGTACGCAGAGTGGTGTTGTTTCTGGTGAGGCTGGCAGCAGTACCATTTTTCTTCAGGAAAATGAACAGGTTTCCCTTCACCTTGGGCGCCATCAAATGTCTGGCTATGCGCGGGTCGGCAATGATTTGGTAATCACATTGGTGGATGGACGCGAAATCACGCTAAGTGGTTATTTTAGCGATGCTGGTACAGCTGTTTTAGCCCCATAAAACTGTGCCATAATTTGTTAGAGACGGAGGATCGAAATTATGGCTCGGAAGCGTTATTCGGACGAAGATATTTTGAAGCTGTTA
>RFZH01000082.1 GCA_009920815.1 Paracoccaceae bacterium | reverse complement strand
ATCATAGTCACTTTGCGCTTCGGCAGCAGCCTCGCGGTCACGCAGTACCTGAACCGCTTCCATGATTAATTCCGGATTTTTCAGCACATAATCCCGTACAGCTTCGCCAAAGGCAGCCCGCTCCGAGGTCGTCATATTGTTCAGGTCTAGCGCATTTGAGGCCTGCGCGCTTAAAGTTGTTACGACTGCTGCGGCCAAGAGAGTTGTCTTTTTCATTATTTGTCCTTTTGTCATTCTGTCACGCTTAGCACATCTTGCGCGCGCTGCCATGACGGCGCGCCACGTGGCAATTGTGCTGCAGCACGAGTTGCGTGTAACTTTGCGTCTTTTATCCGTCCTTGCAAGGCATATCGTTCGGCAGCTGCTAAAGACGCCATGGCCCCATTCCCGGATTTTGCATAGGCCTGTCCAAGGTCACGCAAAAGCGCTGTGTTGCGATCGTCGATTCCGCGGGCTTTCTCTAGGGTTTGAAGGGCGGCTTTAACTTGGCCAGCTGCCAACTGTGCGCAGCCGTATCCTGCAAGGATCAACGCATTTTGCGGGTCTAGCGCTGCGGCTTTTGCATATTCCTTGGCAGCATTGGCAAATTGGCGATTACGCATCAAAAGTTCGGCACGCAAATCTTGCAGGTAAGGGTCATTGGGTCGCAGCGCTTGTGCCTTTGACAGCTCTTTAAGTGCGGCATCAATCTTGCCTTGCTGAGACAACGCCACCGCTTTGCGCATCGCGACGATATCCTGGCTGACACCTTTATCTGCGCGCTGCAATGTCCAAGAGGGAGATCGCAAAAATGCCGAGAGTTTGCCAATCGCCCGCGCATGCCAATATCGAGCATCATTGCTGGTTGGGGTGTTTGGCATCGCGCTAATTCCTGCCTCGATTGCGCGAACACGATCCCGCGTTAGGGGGTGCGAACGCACATAGGCATCTTGTCGCGACACGCTAAGCGCCTCTTGACCTACAAACAATTCAATCGTGTCTTTCATTCCTTGCCCGCTGATACCTGCGCGGCGCAAGTACGCTAATGCAGATTTGTCAGCTGAGCTTTCTTCGGAACGCGTGTGTGCCAAAAACGCGCGTTTTGCTGATGAACTTAAACCGATCGCGACGCCTGTTGCGGCACGGCCTTCACCTGTTGCCGCACCCGCTGCAACGGCCAATAACGCGCCAAGGGCTGCACGTGACCGCGCAGATTGCATGTTCTGAATGCGTCGCGCAAAATGTCCATTTGCGATATGCGCCGCCTCGTGGGCGATGATCGATTGAACCATTTCAGCGGAGTCAGTGCGAAGCAATAATCCAGAATTTATAAAAATATGACTGCGATCCACCACAAAAGCGTTTAACGCGCTATGGTCTACAATCAAAATTTTCACCTGAGACGCAGAAAGCCCGGCCGCTGTCAGAACCGGTTTTGCCAGTTGTTCCAATGCGTATTCGATATCCGCGTCACGCAGCAAACCCACGGCCCCCGCCGATAAGGGCAAGAGCCCAATGAGGGTGGCCATAACAATATGGCGAAGATATACGAAAAACATTGACCTTTAAATCCGTTCGTTGTGAAAAGCGGTTCAGATGCAATGTGGAACGAAGATATGAAAAACTCAACCCGTGGGGCGGTAGATCCCTTTATTGTGATGGATGTGATGGAAGCGGCGCGCCAATCCGAGGCCGCAGGACACCATGTCATCCACATGGAGGTTGGCCAACCGGGCACTGGTGCGCCACGTAAAGCATTGGATATTTTGGCAAAAACAATGCAATCTGATGCGCTGGGTTACACGGTTGCTTTAGGGTTGCCCGCCCTTCGGCAGAAAATTGCCGCATTGTATGGTGATTGGTACAATGTTGACCTGAACCCGGAACGGGTTGTGATCACCCCGGGATCGTCTGGCGCATTTATTTTGTCTTTTACTGCCTTATTTGATGCGGGTGATCGGGTCGGTATTGGTGCGCCGGGCTATCCCAGTTATCGCCAAATTCTAAAAGCATTGGATTTGGTGCCCGTGGATATAGAAACCAAGCTTGAGCATCGATTGCAGCCCACCGCTGCAGATCTACAGGGTCAAGATTTGGCAGGTCTATTGGTGGCCTCTCCTGCAAATCCAACCGGTACAATGCTGGATCACGACAGCTTAGCCGCGTTGATTGACGCAACACACTCAACAGGTGCACGGTTCATTAGCGATGAAATTTACCACGGTATCGAATACGAGGCCAAAGCGGTAACTGCGCTTGAACTGACCAACGATTGCTATGTGATTAATTCATTTTCAAAATATTTCTCGATGACTGGCTGGCGTGTTGGGTGGATGGTTGTGCCTGAACATCACATTCGTCATGTCGAACGATTGGCCCAGAATATGTTTATTTGCGCGCCACATGTCTCCCAAGTTGCCGCCTTGGCCGCCATGGATGCCACAGATGAGTTAGAGGCAAATATGGATGTGTATCGCAAAAACAGAGATGTGATGATGCAGGGTTTGCCTCAGGCAGGGTTTACCAAAATTGCGCCGCCTGACGGTGCGTTTTATGTGTATGCCGACGTCTCTGACTATACTGACAATTCATTGGCGTTTGCAAAACGGATCTTGGACGAGGCAGGCGTTGCCGTCACGCCAGGTTTGGATTTTGATCCTGCGCGCGGGGCCACGACACTGCGGTTTTCTTATGCCCGTAGTACGCAAGATATCCAAGAAGGATTGCTCAGAATTGAAAAGTTTATGCGCAATCAGGGGTTTATTGAATGACATTGATGCGCGCTATTTTAATGCTTTTTGCGCTTGTGGTGGCACCAAGTTTAGCATTTACGCAGACAAAATTGTCCGCCCAAGCGCGGTTGGACCCTTATAAATCTGTGATTGAAGATCGCATTTTAGGGGGTACATCTATCACCTTGAGCCTAAGCCAAGGGTTGCCATACCGCATTTACACGCAAAGCGGACCAAACCGTGTTGTTATCGAATTCAGCATATTGGATTTTGTAAATTTGGACGTGGTTGATATCAACAAAAGCCAGCAGATAGAGCGTGTGAATTTTGCCGAACTTAAAAACGGGTGGTCGCGGCTTGAACTTGTTTTGAGCGCGCCGTTGATTGTTGTTCGATCCGGGATGGAAATATCCGACGAAACCTCAGAGGCAATATTATCTGTTGCTTTGCGTCAAACGGATCAAGCGACGTTTGACGGTACTTTGGCGTCATCAACCGCACAAGGCTTTGCGGATCAACAGACTGCTTTGACCGCATCTCCTGACGATTTTGACGATGGACGTTTGGTTATCGTTTTGGATCCCGGTCATGGTGGCGTCGACCCAGGGGCGCAGGCAGGCGATGTGAAAGAGGCCGATTTAATGTTGGAACTGGCGCGTCGGCTACGTGATTTGTTGCGTCGTGCCGATTTGGTTGATGTGATTATGACGCGCGATGACGATATTTTTGTCCCACTTGAAGAACGCATTTCAATTGCGCATGCGGCGCGGGCAGATGTGTTTTTGTCGTTACATGCGGATAAAGTTACCGAAGGCATTGCGCAGGGGGCCACAGTGTACACGTTGGCGCAAACAGCGACAGACGACGCATCCGCCAAATTGGCAGAGCGCCATGATCGAACCGAGATTTTGACGGGCGTCGATTTACGCGGCGCCGATGACGAAGTTGCAGGTATCCTCCTTGATCTTGCGCGACAGGATACGCAACCTCGCTCTGAACGTCTGGCCCAAATTTTGGTCGGTAAGTTTTCGGAAACGTTACAAGTGATTGAGACGCGCCCCCATCGTCGCGCCAATTTTTCGGTGCTTAAAGCTGCCGATATTCCATCGGTTTTGATCGAAGCGGGGTTTATGTCATCCAAAAAGGATTTGGCAAATTTGACGTCTGCAGAATGGCAGGATCAGTTTGCCATCGTAGTGGTGAATGCCTTATTAGATTGGTATGTCGAAGACCAAAAACAGGCGCGTTTACGCCGGCAGTAGGTCAAAATCCTGCCATTCGCCTTTTGACGAAGAGGGGCAATGATCCTATAAGCATTGCACAATGATAAATGGGGTGGCGCGTGCTGCGATTCATACTTTCCTTTTTTGGTGCAATTTTTACCGCGTTAACGCTCGGTGCGATTGGGGCAGCATTAACCATCGGTGCTGTATTTTGGATGTACGGCCGTGATCTGCCAAGCCACGAATCTCTTGCCCAATATAAGCCACCGACGATCAGCCGTATCTATTCCTCCGAAGGCCAAATCATCGATGAATTTGCCCGTGAACGTCGCCTGTTCACGCCAGCCGCTGAAATTCCTGTGTTGATCAAACAAGCCTTTATTTCTGCCGAAGATAAAAACTTTTACACCCATCCGGGCTATGATATCCGCGGTATCGTTGCCGCCGCGGTTGATGCGGCACGCTCGGGCGGCCGCAATTTGCGCGGTGCGTCAACGATCACACAGCAGGTTATGAAAAACTTTTTGCTTGATGGGTCGCGCAAGGCTGAAAGAAAAATTAAGGAAATCATCCTTGCGACACGTATCGAGAATACGCTGGACAAAGAAAAGATCCTTGAACTTTATTTGAACGAAATTTTCCTGGGGCAAAATGCGTATGGGGTAACAGCCGCGGCGCAAACCTATTTCAATAAAACATTACGTGAATTGGCCCCGCACGAAGCGGCATTTTTAGCCTCTTTGCCAAAAGCGCCGTCTGATTATCACCCAGTTCGTCGCAAAGACCGTCTTTTGCAACGGCGCGATTATGTGCTGCGCGAAATGTGGCAAAACGGGTATCTGGACGAAACAACCTATCTTGTTGAAAAAGAAATGCCACTTCGCTCTGTTCAAAATGGTGATTTTGAAAGCTTTAAACAGGCCCTGCCGCCGCGAGATTACTTTACAGATGAAATCCGTCGTCAGCTTAGCAGGTCGTTTGGCGAAGATGAATTCTTTTCCGGCGGGATGACTGTGCGCGCGACGATTGACCCTGCCATGCAGGAAAAGGCCGCAGTCGCCTTACAGCGCGCGCTGGAAAACTATGATCGCGCCCAAGGTGTGTGGCGCGGAACAGGCAAATCAATAGATTTGACCAGTCAGGGAACATGGCAAGATAAACTGGCAGACCTGAGCGTATCGCGAAACATCAATCTGAATGGTCGTTGGTATGTTGCCGTTGTGCTTGAATTGTCGAAACAAGGTGCTCGCGTTGGGATTGAAGGCGTCGATGATATCGATGGTGGTCATTGGATTGATGACACCGATGTGACATGGGCGCGCAAATTGTTGCCAGATGGCAAATTGGGGCCAAAGGCAAAATCTGCATCAGATTTGTTGAGTGTTGGTGACGTGGTCCATCTTCGCGCCATCACAAACGACCAAGACGGCAGCTTTGTGCGGTGGTCACTGCGACAGGTAAGCGAAGTCCAAGGCGCCTTTATGGCAATGGATGTGAACACGGGCCGTGTGATCGCGATGCAAGGTGGGTTCGACTATGATACCTCGGTGTATAATCGCGCCACCCAAGCAGATCGCCAACCTGGGTCAAGTTTCAAACCCTTTGTTTATGCATCAGCCTTGGACAGTGGATATACTCCTGCAACGATCGTAGTGGATGCGCCAATTGAAATTAACACGCCCCAAGGCCTGTGGCGGCCCAAAAACGCGTCGAACCAATTTTATGGCCCAACTCCGTTGCGCACTGGTATTGAAAGATCAAGAAACCTGATGACGATCCGTTTGGCCCAAGAGGTCGGCATGGACGTGATCGCACATTATGCTGAGCGCTTTGGCGTGTATAGCAACATGGGACGTTTCTTGGCGAATTCTCTGGGGTCCGAGGAAACGACACTATACCGTATGGTGGCAGCATACGCGATGTTTGCAAACGGCGGCGAGCGCGTGGAACCCACGTTGGTGGATCGTATTCAAGATCGCTATGGGAAAACTGTATATAAGCATGATCCTCGGTGGTGCGTGGATTGTAATCAATCACAGCTGCCTGCAGGACGTGCACCCTCTATCGTTTCGAACCGCGAACGCGTTATGGACGCGATCACCGCCTATGAATTGACATCAATGATGAAGGGTGTTGTTGATCGCGGGACAGCAGCAAACTATGTTAAATTACCAGTGCCCACAGCGGGAAAAACCGGAACGACAAACGAAGCAAAAGATGTTTGGTTCGTTGGATTTACCTCTAATATCGTCGCAGGCTGTTATATTGGGTATGACCGCCCCGAACCATTGGGCAGCGGTGCCTCTGGTGGGGGGATGTGTGGCCCTGTGTTTAACGAATTCATGCTGTCTGCGGTCGAAAAATTTGGCGGTGGCCCTTTCCGCGTACCGCCAGGCGGTGTCTTTATAAACATTGATCGCAATACAGGTGCTCGACTGCCTGACGATGCATCCGGCGATAACGTAGTTGCCGAGTATTTCCGTGAAGGCCAAGAACCCATCTTTGGTGTTACATTTGATGGTGGCTTTGCCATGGGCAGTAATTTTGAACTGATTTTGCCAGGATCGGATGAGGTCAAGACAGTGACAAAATCAGGCGGAGGGACAGCTGTGGTTGGTCCAAAGGCGACGTTAGGCACGTTAAGTTCGGGTGGTTTATACTAGGTAATTGGTACAGTGTTGCCATTCGACACTTATAGGCGCGTTGTATCCAGGTCTTCACGAAACTTTGACAAAGGTGAAGGCACATTGGGGCAATGACGAACATCTGCTTGCGCCTCTGAGTTTGCTTTTGTAATACCGCGGAAAAGAAATTAGGTGGCGAAATGCGCGCAGATATTCAGAACAACGTCAATGACATCAATAAATCGCTCGAGCTTTTGCGGCAGCGTATGGATTGGGAAACGGCCGCGCATCGATTGGAAGAGTTCAACGCGCGGGTTGAAGACCCAGACCTGTGGAATGATCCTGATAATGCGCAAAAACTGATGCGTGAACGTCAGGCCTTGGTTGATGCGATTTCAAATCATAATGCTATTCAAACCGAATTAAATGATAGCATCGAGTTGATTGAGCTGGGCGAAATGGAAGATGATCAAGAAATTATTTCCGAAGCCGAGGCCACAATCAAAGCTTTGGTCCAAAAAGCCGCTGCAAAAGAGCTCGAAGCGCTTTTGAATGGCGAAGCAGACGCCAATGACACATTCCTTGAGGTGCATTCAGGCGCCGGTGGCACGGAAAGCTGCGATTGGGCATCCATGCTTGCGCGGATGTATGTCCGATGGGCAGAAAAAGCTGGCTATACCGTTGAGATGCAATCAGAAACACCCGGTGAAGAGGCGGGCATCAAATCCGTCTCGTACAAGATTTCTGGGCATAATGCTTATGGTTGGTTGAAATCAGAAAGTGGTGTGCACCGTTTGGTCCGCATTTCACCCTTTGATGCGGCCGCAAAACGGCATACATCATTTTGCTCAGTCTGGGTTTACCCAGTTGTAGACGACAATATCGAAATCGAGGTTAACCCTTCTGATATTCGGATCGATACATATCGGTCCTCGGGCGCGGGTGGTCAACACGTGAACACCACAGACTCGGCCGTTCGGATCACCCACCATCCGACAGGGATTGTGGTGACCAGTTCAGAAAAATCACAACACCAAAACCGCGACATCGCGATGAAAGCGTTGAAATCGCGTCTGTACCAATTGGAATTGGATCGCCGGAATGCAGCGATCAACGAGGCGCATGAAAATAAAGGCGATGCAGGTTGGGGTAACCAAATTCGGTCCTATGTTCTGCAGCCCTATCAAATGGTCAAAGACCTGCGTACCGGTCACGAAACATCAGATACCAAAGGTGTGTTGGACGGCGATTTGGATGCGTTCATGGCGGCCACTTTGGCAATGGGGGTATCCGGAAAATCGCGTTCAGACGCGCAAGCGGATTAAACCATTTGGTGGCTTAACGAGCCGCGCTATCCATGTAGACTCGCAGAACATAATCACGAATGGCAGAGGCTAGGCCCGCATCCATTGGATCGCGGGCTTCGTCAATTTCGGCAGCCAATTCGTTGATCGCCATGCCGCGCGCATCGGCAATATCACAAAACGCCCGCCAAAACCGGTCTTCGATTGACACAGATGTGCGATGTCCGCGCAGGGTCAGGGACCGTTTTTTAGGTTTCAGGCTCATGATCGCGCTTATGGGATGAATGGCGTTTCGCGTCCAATTCGGCTTGCGCCGCGTCGCGTTGTTTTTCCGCCTTGGTGCGGCCAAATTTAACCGCGTTTTGATCTGCGCGGGCCTTGTCATCGGCCCGCACTTTTTTCTTTCGAAACTGGTTCAGATTGACCAGTTCCGCCATTATTTTGGCCCGATCATATCGGCAGGGACGACGATACGGTCAAAGGTTTCACCATCGACAAAGCCCAGTGCAATCGCCTCTTCACGCAGGGTGGTGCCGTTTTTATGGGCGGTTTTGGCCACTTTGGTTGCGTTGTCATACCCGATGGTCGGCGCAAGTGCGGTGACCAGCATCAGCGATTCACGCATCAATTGATCAATGCGGGTCACGTTGGCTTGGGTGCCTTTGACCATGTTGTCGGTAAACGATCGCGCCGCGTCACCCAACAGCTGCATGGATTGCAATACGTTGTATGACATCATTGGGTTATAGACGTTCAATTCAAAATGGCCTTGCGACCCCGCAAAACCCACGGCGGCGTCATTGCCCATGACATGGGCGCACACCATGGTCAGCGCCTCGGCCTGTGTTGGGTTCACTTTGCCCGGCATGATGGATGATCCGGGTTCGTTTTCTGGCAGGATCAATTCACCCAGACCCGAACGCGGGCCAGAGCCCAACAAACGCATGTCGTTGGCAATTTTGAACAGCGATGCCGCGATTGTTTTCAATGCGCCTGAAAACATGACCATCGCGTCATGGGCGGCCAGTGCTTCGAATTTATTTGGCGCGGTGACAAACGGCAGGCCGGTGATTTCGGCGATATTGGCCGCAACGCGCACGTCCCAGCCTTTTTTGGTGTTCAATCCTGTGCCGACCGCTGTGCCGCCCTGG
>RFZH01000081.1 GCA_009920815.1 Paracoccaceae bacterium | reverse complement strand
AGCAATGCACCCGGTGCGATCAACAGAGCAAAGAACACGGGCAAGCCGATTAATAGAAACACAAGAAATACGGGTAGGAACCAAACAAGCATTATTCAGCCCCTCCGGATTGTGCGATGATCGGAATCGGGCGCAGTTTTTCTGCTCCGCCGAACATTGAGATGATTTGGCGCAAGATTAATTCCAGCGTGACAAGCGTCATGAGAACCACACCCACAAACAGGGACAGATACATCCAGGCGAGTTTGACTTTTATCATCTTCATTCCGAACCAATCCATGGGAATGCGCAAAGAAGAAGAGGCGAACAACCAGCCAGAGTTGACGTGTTTCCAGCCCAATTGAACTGCGACGATTAGGACGATCATCATCATCACCAACAAAATCAACGACAGCACGCGGACCAAGTTTTCAAATAGAAATTGATGCAGGGTTTCAATGGCGACAAACCCGCCTTGGCGCAGGGCCACAGGACCCATCAGGCCAGTCAACCACAGCATCAAGAACCGCGCCGCTTCGTCCGGCCATGGCAGGGCGTTATTCAGGACATAACGGCAAAAGACCTGCAAAAGAGTGATGGCGACCATCAACGCAATTGCGGCCACCGAAATACGTTTTCCGATGGCGCCTGCAAGCGTATTGAAAAATGCCAATGGGGACAAAATCCCCAATAAAAATGTCGTCAAACGCGTTATCCTCCCTGACGGTGCATGCGCACGCTTTGCGTTTTGGCGGTCGGTCTTAGGTCAGGAATCCCCCCTGAGCAAAGATCAAAGGTTCCCCATCATTTGTTTCAAAAGCATCGACTGCACCGACGATAATCGTGTGGTCTCCGCCATCGTGATGTGCCGAAAGACTGCATTCAAACCGCGCGAGGCATCCGTCTAGCAACGGTACACCATTGGGCGAATAAGACCAGCTTAGATCATCGAAATTATCCGCTGATTTAGAAAATCGATTGCATAGCTCGATCTGTTCGGCCGACAGCACGTGGATCGCATAGTGTTGTGCATTCACAAAGGCAGGATAGCGCTTTGATGTTTTAGACGACGACCACAAGACCAACGCGGGGTCAAGTGATACCGAATTGAAACTGTTTGCCGTGATTGCCATCGGGCCATTTGGTCCTTGGCAGGTGACGATCGTTACACCTGTCGCAAATTGCCCCAGCGCGTGTCTAAACAGCGTTTTGGTGTCGACAGTATCATCTTTTATCATTGGTTGTCCCATCACGGCACCTCATGCCCTAATGCTGCGGTGTAAATCTCGTACCATTCTTGACGGTCAAGTTTGACATCGCATGCGTCCGATAGTCGTGAAATGCGCGACAGGTTGTTGGTACCCATGACGGGCAAAATCTTTGAAGGATGTGCCAAGAGCCATGCAACCGCAACCGCAGAGACATCAACGCCGCGATCCCGCGCAATTGCATCAAGCGCCGCAGTGACCGCATCGTTTTGACCGTTGAACAGGTTCCCCCCCGCAAGCGGTGACCACGCCATCATCGGCGTTGCGTTTTTCTGATGGAACGCGACATCGCCATTGGTAAAGCTGTGATGCGCCAAAACACTAAGTTCGATTTGGTTTGTCGCCAATGTGTTTTTCATCGCCGATTGCAACAATTCCCAATCCCATGGACGGAAATTGGACACGCCGACGCTGCGCACTTTGCCAGATGCGATGACCTCGTCCAAGGCGGCGCCGGTTTCATGGTGATCCATCATTGGGTCGGGGCGATGGACCAGCAACAGATCAATATGATCAATTCCCATCAAATTTAGCGAATGATCCACAGATGCCATGATGTGCGCGCGGCTGGTATCGTAATATTTGACACGCGCGTTGGCATAAAGTCGAGGGAAGAAGTGATTGATACGCGGTCCATTATCTACGCTCTCCTGCGCCTAGGGGTGTGTTCGGTGTTGTGGATGGCACGCGGCCATATTCATGTGGCAAAGAACAGGTTTTCAGATGTGGTAACACCTTGGACCCGAAATGTTTGCATTCTTCCATGTGGGGATATCCAGATAGGATGAAAGCACGAATACCCATTTTTTGATAGGCTTCTAATTCCGAAAGAATTTGATCGGTCGATCCCACCAATGCCGCACCACAGCCCGAACGGGCGCGGCCAACACCTGTCCATAAATGGGGTTCCACATAGCCGTCCAAATCCGCCAATTCGCGGTTTTTCGCTTGGTGCGACACACCTAAAGATGTGCTGTCTAAGGCGCGCTCGCGAATGGCTTGGCCGTATTCATCATCAAGTTTTGACGCGATATAACGGGCGTATTCGCGGGCCTCTTGTTCAGTGTCGCGCACAATTACGTGCACACGCAGGCCATAATCAAGCGTGCGATTATACCGTTCGGCGGCGGCGTTTGCGGCTTTCATCCGTTCGGCGATTTGATCCTTGGGTTCGGGCCACATCAGATAGACATCGCAATGTTGGCCGCATAGGTCCAGCGCATCGGGGGAATAACCACCGAAATACAACAATGGCCCGCCTGTTTGATAGGGCTTGGCTGGATCTGTCGTCAGGCCCGAGAAATTGTAAACCTGACCTTGGTAATTGATTTCGTCTTGGGTCCAAGACTGTTTCAGAATTTCGACAACCTCGCGGCTGCGTTGATATCGGAAACTGCTATCGGCTTTTTCACCGGGAAAATCGCTGCTGATGATGTTGACGGTCAGGCGTCCTTTCATCATGTGATCCAGCGTCGCAATGGTGCGCGCCAACATGATGGGCTGCATTTCACCACAGCGCACCGCCGCCAGCATGTTGATTTTATCTGTAATTGGCGCGCATCCCGCAACAAAGCTAAGCGTATCTTGGCCCACCTGATAGGACGAAGGGCACAAGATGTTGCGGAATCCCTGCGCCTCTGCCTCTTTGACGATGGCGCTGCAATGATCCCAAGAAGACCGCAATGCGCCATCGGGCACGCCCAAAAATTGATAGTCGTCCGAACACAGCGCAGAAAACCATGAGACTTCTGCAGCGTCCAGATGTTCGGATGTGACAGGCACAATAGTCATGTAATCGGACCCCTTTTGGTCGACAGTTTCTACTTGCGTAGCATTCAATTTAATGTAAATCAATAGTGTATCAATTTCAGGAGTCCTTGACGTGGCGACCGGGTCTGCACTGCCAAAATATATCCAAATCAGCGAAATGCTGATCCGTGATATTGCTGCGGGTCGTTTGGGCGATGGGATGCGGTTGCCCCCTGAACGGGACATGGCAAAGTCATTAGACATTTCCGTTGGAACGTTACGCAAAGCGTTGGCTGACTTAGAAAGCAAAGGCGCTTTGCGACGCCTTCAGGGGTCGGGCAACTATGTCCAAGCGACCAAAGAAACATCATCGATTTATTCGTTTTTCCGCGTCGAGTTGATTACGGGCGGCGGGTTGCCCACCGCGCGTGTCTTGTCATTGGATCATGCATCAAAGCCTGACGACTGGATCAATTCTGACCTTGTATCGGGGACACAGCGAATCAGGCGTATGAGATATCTGAACGGGCGGCCTGCGGTGTTAGAAGAGGTCCATTTGGATCGTGACGTTTGCCCCACCCTGAATTTGGACGATTTGTCCGAGGCGCTGTATGTCATGTACCGCCGCAAGCTAAATCTGTGGATCACGACCGCCGAAGATCGCGTGACCCAACGCCCCGTGCCTGAATGGGTGCCCGATGAATTCGGACTAAAGGCTGGTGCAAACACCATTTGCGTTTTGCGCACAAGTTTTGATCAAAACAATCGCGCTGTCGAATATTCCTTCAGCTGGATTGATACCAACATCGCGCAATATGTCGCGCGCATTAAATAGGATATAAAATGACACAAATCACACGCTACGGAATGATCGGTTGCGGCATGATGGGGCAAGAGCACCTGAAAAATATCGCTCTGTTGCCCGATACGATGGTTGCAGCGATCTATGAACCAGATGCCGATATGCGCGCAATAGCTGCGCAGTTGGCGCCAGATGCCGCATTTTGCCAGTCTGTTGATGATCTTTTGATGCGTGATGATTTGGACTGTTTGGTGATCGTATCGCCAAATCACATGCACCTGTCCCAGCTGGAAGCGATATCAGCGACGAAACATCGCCCAATTTTGGTGGAAAAGCCGTTGTTTACCAGTATCGATGATATTGATCGGGTCGTACAGTTCCAAGAAAACTATAGCGCACCTGTTTGGGTTGCTATGGAATACCGCTATATGCCCCCGATCACCGCCCTTGCGCAGGATCTGACGGGTGCTGTGGGTGACCTAAAAATGATTTCAATCCGCGAACATCGTTTTCCATTTTTGGAAAAAGTGGGCGACTGGAACCGTTTCAATCAAAATAGCGGCGGGACATTTGTAGAAAAATGTTGCCACTTTTTTGATTTGATGCGGGTGTTGACGGAGTCAGATCCTGTACGGATTATGGCGACGGGCGGACAGGCTGTGAACCACTTGGATGAAGTCTATGATGGTCGGCCATCGGATATATGGGACCACGGCTATGTAATAGTTGATTTTGCAAACGGCCAACGTGCAATGCTTGAGCTGTGTATGTTTGCAGAAGGATCGCGCTATCAAGAAGAGATTTCAGCCGTTGGATCCAAAGGCAAAATCGAAGCCCTTGTTCCCGGTCCAACCCGCTTTTGGCCAGTCGATAGCCTTGGCGCGCCGCCCACACCCAAAGTTATTGAAAGCCCCCGCGACCCAAAGGGACCAATCGAGCGGGATATTCCCGTTGATCCCGCTTTGCTTGCGGCGGGCGATCATAACGGGTCAACGTTCTATCAGCATCAGAAATTCTTGGATGTCGTCAGAAATGGAACCTGTCCGGAAGTTGGTCTAATCGATGGAATCTGGGCGGTTCGTATGGGCCAAGCGGCGCAATTGTCGGCACAGACAGGTCAATCCGTCACATTTGACATGGGCTGGGCGACTAAGTTTTAGGCAGATTTTTTGGTTTTCCAAAGGAAGCAAGGTAAACTTTAGAAATTCCTTGCCAGATGAAAATATTGATGCTTTGTTAGCGGTACCGTAGCCGGATGAACCTTCGTGCTATCTTAGAATGACGGCGCGTTTAAGTGCTGCAAAAACTTGCTAAATTGCAAACCTAGGGAGACTAAAATGAAAAAACTACTACTTGCTACTGCAGCTGTCGCAGTGATGGCAGGCTCTGCATTTGCTGAGCGTTATGTCATGATTACCCACACGCAAGGCACAGACCCTTTCTGGCCAGTTGTTGAAAAAGGTGGTCGTGATGCGGCAGCCGCGATTGGCGCAGATTTCGAATATAACTTTGACGCGTCTGGCGACATGGCGGGCATGGCAAAGTTGATCGAAGCAGCCGCGGCGACTCAGCCAGACGGCATCATCGTGTCACTACCTGATGCGGACGCGCTGGGCGGTGCAATCCGTTCTGCAGTTGATGCGGGTATTCCAGTTGTTACCATGAACTCGGGCCTTGAATCGTCGGCGGCCGTGGGCGCATTGATGCACGTCGGTCAGCCAGAGCGTTTGGCAGGCGAAAAAGCAGGTGCGCGTGCCAAAGCTGAAGGCGTAACAAAGGGTCTATGTTTGAACCAAGAAGCGTTTAACACCGCGCTTGTTGACCGTTGCGAAGGCTATTTCTCTGGCTTGGGCGGCGATCTGAACATGATCGACGTGTCAAACGACGTAACGCAAATCGAAACACGCACAGCGGCTGCGTTGCAAGCAGATCCATCTATTGATGGCGTCTTGGCGGTCGGTCCACATGTCTGTGAAGCAGCAAACAAAGCGATCAAAGACGTTGGCGCAGATGTCCATCTTGCATGTTTTGACCTATCACCAGGCGTTATGAACATGATCGAAGCAGGTGATGCGGCGTTCACGATTGACCAACAGCAACGTCTGCAAGGTTACATGCCTGTGATCGTTCTGCACCTATACAACACCAATGCAGGTATGTTGCCAGGTGCCAACATTCCATCAGGCCCAGGTTTCGTTGATGCGTCCAACGCAGCAAGCGTAGCAAGCCAAGCAGGTGTAAACCGCTAATCAAACCCTTTGAGGGAAATGTGCAGGCGGGGTCATTCCCCGCCTGTTTGTTCTTACAGAAATGAGGGAATTATGAACGAGCGGAGCGAAGCGGACCGTATGGTGCAAGAAACCTGGTTTCAGCGCACGATCAGGCGCCCAGAGATTGGCGCATTTGTTGTAATGGTTTTTATTATTCTTGCCCTTGCTATCGCGTCGGACGGGCGCGCGTTTAATGCACTGGGTGTTAAAAACAATGTCGCAATTATTGCCCAATTCGGAATCATTGCCACCGGGGCCGCGATGTTGATGATCGCAGGTGAATTTGATCTGTCCATTGGATCCATGATTGGATTTGCGGGTATGTCGATGGCAATGATGTTGAAATGGGGCCTGCCGTTTGGTTTGGGTGAGGCGACACCATTCATGGCCTTTTTGTTAACATTGGCGATGACGCTGTCCTTGGGGTGGTTGATTGGAACAATCGTTGTAAGGTCTGGGCTATCCAGCTTTATTGTGACACTTGGATTCTTGTTTTTCTTGCGCGGGACGACCGAGGTTTCGTTTCGCTTGATAAACCAATCTACCCAGATTTCGGGCCTGCCCGATTACAAAGAAACCAATTGGTTCGCCGACCTGATGGGGGGTGAAGTGTTTGGTTGGTTTTATGATCTGTGGTTTATGCTGGGCGGGAACCTAAACCGCAAAGGCGAACAGTGGGTGACAGGCTTTGACGCGCGTTTTCTGTGGTGGATCATCATCGCGGGCGCAGCCTATTTCGTCCTAAGCCGTACACAATTGGGCAACTGGATTTATGCGACAGGCGATAACAAAGACAGCGCGCGCGCCAATGGTGTGCCCGTGAACCGCGTGAAAATCGGATTGTTCATGTTCACCGCCTTTTGTGCAACGATCTTTGCGGCCTGTCAGGTCTTTGATACGAACACATCCGACGCGGCCAAAGGCAACCTAAAAGAATTAGAAGCTATCGCAATCGCCGTTGTTGGTGGCACGCTCATGACAGGCGGTTTTGGATCGATCATTGGCGTCGTGTTTGGCGCGGTGACCGTCGGATTGGTGGCGAATGCTGTGTTCTTTATTCCGTGGATTGATGGATCATGGTTCCGCGTTTTTGTTGGTACCGTCTTGTTGGCCGCAGTCTTTGCCAATGAACGAATCCGTAAACGGATCACAGGGGGGATATGACCATGACAGAACCATATATGCGCGTTGAAAAACTGGTCAAAAAGTTTGGTCCTTTTATGGCGTTAAACGGGGTTGATCTTGAGGTATATCCTGGTGAGGTTCACGCCCTTTTGGGGGATAACGGCGCTGGGAAATCCACACTGATCAAGATCTTGTCAGGGGTTCATGAACCCACCAGCGGTTCTATCTATATCGAAGGTCGGGCCAAGAAATTCCGAAGCCCGCGCGATGCCACGGCAGCAGGAATCGGCACCGTTTACCAAGATCTTGCGATCAATCAATTGATGAGTGTGACACGCAATTTCTTTATGGGGCGCGAATTGACATCCGCCTTTGGTAAATTGCGCATGGACGAAATGAACCAAATCGCCCACGACGAAATGCTAAAGATCGGTATCGATTTTTCCGATCCAACCCAGGCGGTCGGCACCATGTCGGGCGGACAACGTCAGACTTTGGCAATTGCGCGCGCGATTTATTTCGGGGCTAAGGTTTTGATTTTGGACGAACCAACGTCAGCGCTTGGTCAAAAGCAACAGATGGAAGTTTTGAAAACCATCAAGCGCGTGCGGGCGCGGGGTGATATTGCGATCATCTTTATCACACACAATGAAATCCATTCCAAATTGGTCGCCGACCGATACACATTCTTGGCCTTGGGTCAGGTGATTGGATCGGGTCCAAAGGCTGAAATCGAGGCACAAGACATCCGCCGCCTGATGGCAGGCGGCGCCGAGATGAAAGATTTGGAACACGAGTTGTCGCAAATCTAAGCAAAGATTTTGTGATTTCGGGGCACCCTTCGGGGTGCCCTTTTTTATGCTGTGATCGCGCGATGATATCGGGCCAAGACATCTTGGACGGAACGAATTAAAACGGTTTCTGCATCAGGCTGATCATCCTTGATGCCAAGCCCGCCAAGGTATTGCCCTAACAATGGCACAGGGATTGTGCGACCTTTCAGACGATCCATCAGGTTGGCGACTGCCTGTTGGGCCATAGGATCACCCCAATAATACCGTATGCGGTCAGACAGGCTAAAATGGCGCTGAAACCATAGCTCATCATCTGATCCAGAATAATAGGACGCCCAATTTTTGGGGTTGGATTGCATCACCGTTTCCATCGACCGCATGACTGAATTTTCTGGTGTTTTACCATCCAAAACATCTGCGATGGCATCTAGCCCATAAAGCGCCTCGCGCAGCGCAAAAGTCAGCCATGGACCAACTTTAAGGATCGCAAACCCCTGAGCCACGAGTGCCCGAAGGTTTTCCGGTGTTTGATAATCTGTTGAATGGGCTTCAAACACCAAATTGGGATAATCGGACAGGGTCGCGGACAAGCCAGTCGCAGCAGAAGGATTGAATTGAATCACGTCACTGTGTCCAAATTCGACACCAGGTTGCACAACAACCCCGACCACACGATCAAAAGCCGCAGTCAGGCCGTTGCTGGCAAAGGCGTCGCGATGAATGTTGATCGTTTGGATTACAGCGTTAGGCGCGGTAACCTCAAGCATGTCCAACGCATGGGTGGCACCACCGGGTACGGGGACTTCGGTTCCGATGACATAGACAGGCGGTGTGGGCATGTCCTGCGCCTCGGCCGCGGCGGCCAGGCGTGCGGCACGGGTGGCTGTCATCATATCGTCCAATGCTGCAGGTTCGCCTTTGCAGCCCATCGACGTGTCCAAATGTAATTTGCTAAACCCAGCACGCGCATAGGCGACGATCATATCTTCGGCCTTTTGCATCGCTGTTTCTGGATCAAGGTGTTTCCAAGGGTTTGGCCCCAAATGATCGCCCCCAAGGATCAA
>RFZH01000009.1 GCA_009920815.1 Paracoccaceae bacterium | reverse complement strand
ATCGCCGCTGTCAGCGTCGTTTTACCATGGTCAACGTGACCAATTGTGCCGATGTTGCAGTGTGGTTTGCTGCGATCAAACTTTTCCTTTGCCATCCGTAGACGCCTCTTGATTTAGGGGGCGGATTTGCCCGAATTGATACCAAGCGGGCGTTTATTGCCAAACATCAAAAAAATCAACCCACTCTGATACGTTAGGTACAATTTTTGAGCAATCGGTTATTCGGCATCCACAAGAGGGACAGGTAATACAACGTCGTCACTTGGGGTCGCGCGATCTTTGTTTAAAGAGATGACATCGAATAGGGGTACATCAACCGCTGGATTGAACCATCCGTTTTCGGTATGTTGCTTGCGCATCCAGTCTTCGATTTGATAGGCAGCGCTTTCAGCAATACTCTTTATTTGCTGTTGTTTTGTTTGACCAATTCCAGATCCCAAAACATTTCGTTTATTGGTGTTTTCTAAAATAACCAATTGCACCGGTTCTTCGTTCAATCGCTTTTGAGCAAGGTCGTCCCAGATCGATACGTTTATCACCAATGCAGTTTGCGGACTAAAGATCAACGGAATCCCTGTTCGCCCAAGCGTATAGGCATCTATGCGCGTAATGACATGATAGCGCTTGTCGCCATCATATTTGGAAAGCCTTGCGCCAATCGCATCTTTGACCGCAGCTGTGATGATGTCCGGATCACCATCGCGGGACAACGGGCCTTTGACCATTTTATCCCCAACGACCAAATTATGACCCAGCGAAAAATCACCAATCGGTTTTAATTCTGTTTCGATGATCGGCGGCGCGCAGCTTGCCAGCAAAGTCAGCAGCAAAATCGTTTTTACTAATTTCATCGTATCCCCACATTTTATACGCTCCTTACCTGTTTTCGTCAGTTCAGGAAATATTTATTTTCATCGGGTCAGATTGACGCAAACATATCTAATTGTTATGCCGTAAATATTATGGACAGATTTGTTCCGGTAAAAATCGCACTCGGCCAGAAACCATTGGGCATTTGGGGGTCACTTCAGGCTGCGCGAAACAACGTGCTTTCGCTTATTCCAGAAATAGCTACACGCCAACCGATCGTTTCGGGCAAGGTGGGCGTCAGATGGCACATGGTTATGGACCCGACAGCGCTGCGCCGCATATTGCGTGATAATTTGCAGAACTATCCGAAATCAACTGTAACAAAAGAACTATTGCGCCCCGCCATAGGAGAGTCGTTGTTCATCGCCGAAGGGGCGCATTGGAAATGGCAACGTCAAGCCGCAGCACCTGTATTTACACATCGAAACATTTCCAACCTTGCGCCAATCATGACGCGCGCTGCAGCGGCAGCCACTGAACGGATTGCGCAGCACACCGGCCGCGCAGTCGATTTGTATTCCGAAATGATGGACACAACGTTTGATGTCATTTCTGACGTTACTTTTTCAAACAGTGACGGCTTTGACCGCAAGGAACTGTTTAAAATGATAGATACCTATATAGATTCAACTGCAAAGGTGTCGATTTTGGATATTTTAGGCGCGCCAAGTTGGGTCCCACGACCAAGCCGCGCCATGATCGGTTCAGACATTCGCCGCATAAAATCAATTGCTGACCGTGCCATCGCCTCGCATAAAGCCAATAAACACGGCGAGGCGGCCGATCTGCTGGATCTCCTTGAGGCCGGCGAAGATCCCGACACCAAACGCCGCATGACGCGCCAAGAATTGCGGGATAATTTGCTTGCTTTTATCGTGGCAGGCCACGAAACAACGGCCCTGACGTTGTCATGGGCGCTGTATCTATTGTCACACGATAAAGATGCACAAAACCGCGCCCGCGACGAAATCAATGCTGCGACCGGGGATCGACCGATTGGGGCAGAGCATCTTGATAAACTGCCCTTTGTAAGGGCTGTCATTGATGAAGCGTTGCGGTTATATCCGCCCGCGGCGTTTGTGTCACGCACAGCACTTGGACCTGATCGCCTGTGCGACCGCGACGTCACTGCGGGTGATACCGTTATGTTGCCATTTTATGCGTTGCATCGGTCGCATTTGTACTGGAATGACCCAGATAATTTCCGCCCGCAGCGATTTATGAAACCCAATAAAATTGAACGGTTCACATATTTGCCCTTTGGCGATGGCCCCCGCATTTGCATCGGAGCATCCTTTGCCCTGCAAGAGGCGGTCATAATTCTGGCAACTTTGTTGAAACGCTTCGCATTCACAGCGGTTGCCGGAAAAAACCCCGAACCGGTTATGATCCTAACACTGCGACCAAAGGGCGGCGTATGGGTCCATGTGGACAAAATCTAACAGCTATACCTGAAGAGGGCTTACAAATTTACATTTCATCCAGTATAAATAAGGATGATTTAATTGGTAAGCGGCCATAAATTTAGCCACTTTTACAGGTACCCCGATGCGATCTATTGGCATCTTAATTGCACTTTTGGGCGTTTTGGCGCTGTATTGTATCTACATGATACTAAACATTTCTTCGGGTCAAATGACACCGGATGAAACACCGCTTGATTATCTTCCCAGCAGTTATCAAGTTAAATTTTTTGTTCAACAAAACTTGACAGAACTCTTGCTGGTATCGATCGTGTTGTTGTCTTTATCCCTGCTTTTTGCTGTGGTGTATGCATGGACAAAACGGCAACAAAGAAAAGAACTGTCGCGGCGTGAAAAAGATGCACATCGGCACCTGTCACAATATCAATCCAAATTCCAAAAACGCCTGTTAAAAAATTCGACTAACGAAAAATAACGCAGCAGATGAATAAATCAGGGCAGTTGAGAGCACGTGGCGGTCCCTGCTGCCCCTAAAACGAAAAACGGCTCGGAAAATTCCGAGCCGTTTCGATCTTCGCGGATTGCGACGGATGATTACATCATGCCGCCCATGCCGCCCATGCCGCCCATGTCAGGCATGCCGCCACCGGCGCCTTCTTTGGCTGGCTTGTCTGCAACCATTGCTTCGGTTGTGATCAATAGACCCGCAACAGATGCCGCGTCTTCCAACGCTGTACGTGTCACTTTCGCTGGGTCGATCACGCCGAATTTGAACATGTCACCATATTCTTCGGTTTGCGCGTTAAAGCCAAAGTTTTTGTCAGAGCTTTCGCGAACTTTGCCCGCAACAACCGCACCGTCAACACCAGCATTTTCCGCGATCTGACGCAAAGGCGCTTCGATTGCACGACGGATGATTGCGATACCTGCGTTTTGGTCAGCGTTTGCGCCTGTCAAACCTTCCAAGGCTTTGCCAGCTTGAACCAAGGCAACGCCACCACCGACGATAACGCCTTCTTGGACCGCTGCGCGTGTCGCGTTCAGCGCGTCATCAACGCGGTCTTTACGCTCTTTCACTTCAACTTCGGTCATGCCGCCGACGCGGATGACTGCAACGCCGCCTGCCAATTTCGCAACGCGCTCTTGCAGTTTTTCACGGTCGTAATCAGAAGATGTCTCTTCGATTTGGCCACGGATTTGTGCAACGCGTGCTTCGATTTCAGCTTTGTTACCAGCGCCATCAACGATTGTTGTTTCGTCTTTGGTGATTTGGATTTTCTTAGACGAACCCAACATGTCCATGGTGACGTTTTCCAATTTCATGCCCAGATCTTCTGAGATGACTTGGCCGCCGGTCAGGATTGCGATGTCTTGCAACATGGCTTTGCGGCGATCGCCGAAACCAGGTGCTTTAACCGCTGCGATTTTCAGACCACCGCGCAATTTGTTGACAACCAAAGTCGCCAGCGCTTCACCTTCGACATCTTCTGCGATGATCAAAAGTGGTTTTTGTGACTGGATTACGGACTCCAGCAATGGCACCATCGGCTGTAGCGATGACAGTTTCTTTTCATGAAGAAGGATCAAACAGTCTTCTAGTTCCGCTGTCATTTTCTCAGGGTTGGTCACGAAATATGGTGACAGATAACCACGGTCGAATTGCATACCTTCAACAACGGTTGTTTCTGTTTCCAGACCTTTGTTTTCTTCGACAGTAATAACGCCTTCGTTACCGACTTTTTGCATCGCGTCTGCGATTTGGCGACCGATTTCCGCTTCGCCGTTGGCTGAGATTGTACCAACTTGCGCAACTTCGTCACTGTCAGCAACAGGACGTGACATCGCACGGATCGCTTCAACAACTTTTGCAGTTGCTGTGTCGATACCACGTTTCAGGTCCATCGGGTTCATGCCAGCTGCAACAGCTTTCATGCCTTCTTTAACGATTGCTTGCGCAAGGATCGTCGCAGTTGTTGTACCGTCGCCCGCTTCGTCGTTTGTGCGGCTTGCGACTTCTTTGACCATCTGCGCGCCCATGTTTTCGAACTTATCTTCTAGTTCGATCTCTTTCGCGACAGATACACCGTCTTTGGTGATGCGTGGTGCACCGAATGATTTGTCCAAAACAACGTTACGGCCTTTTGGACCCAGCGTTACTTTTACCGCGTCTGCAAGGATGTTTACACCCTTCAACATGCGGTTACGTGCATCAGAATTAAATTTGACGTCTTTAGCAGCCATTGTGCTTAACCTCGAATAGTAGAGTTTCGTTTACGGCGATTAGGACAGAATGCCCATGATATCGCTTTCTTTCATCATCAACAGCTCTTGGCCATCGACGGTAACCTCTGTGCCGGACCATTTGCCGAACAGAACTTTGTCACCTTCTTTAACGGCCATGGCGATCAATTCGCCACTGTCTTTGCGGGCGCCGTCACCACATGCTACGACAACACCTTCTGCTGGTTTTTCTTTTGCGCTGTCTGGAATGATCAGACCACCAGCGGTTTTCTCGTCGCTCTCAACGCGGCGAACAAGCACACGATCATGAAGCGGTTTCAATGCCATCTCTGAGGCTCCTTACAAATATGTTTCAATGTCACGGGATAGACCCGTTAGCACTCACCAAGCATGAGTGCTAATGCCGCATAAGTAGGCAAGCCAAGGGCCCGAGTCAACACCCGGGCCCAGAATTTTTTCACTAAACCTTTTATCTAATTAGGCGGCCAACCCGCGGCCCTTGAGCAAAGCTTCAACGCCGGGCAAACGACCACGAAATTGGGTGTAAAGTTCGACCGGATCACCGGATCCGCCACGCGACAAAATATTTGCTTCCAATGATTTTGCACGATCTGCATTAAACGGGTCGCCTGTCTCTTCGAATGCAGCAAAGGCATCCGCGTCCATGACTTCGGACCACATATAGCTATAGTAAGCGCTTGCATAATAGCCGCCCGAAAACACGTGTTGAAAATGTGGGGTCGCATGACGCATTTTTATCGCATGGGGCATACCTAGATCACCCAAGATTTGGGTCTGTGCATCGCTGATCTCTGTGGATAACGGACCTTGATGATAGGATAAATCAACCAAAGCGCTCGCCACATATTCTACGGTTTGAAAGCCCATGTCAAAGTTTGACGCGTCAATCAAACGGTTCATTAAATCGGTGGGGATCGATTGGCCAGTTTGATAATGGGTTGCATATTTTTGCAAAACTTCAGGCACCATAAACCAATGCTCAAATAGCTGGCTGGGCAATTCGACAAAATCACGTGGAACGCTTGTTCCCGATACCATTTCATAGGTGACGTCGGACAGCATCTGGTGCAGGGCGTGACCAAATTCATGAAACAACGTCCGAGCATCATCTGCAGATAAAAGCGCAGGGTCATCCTTGGCAAAGTTGCAAACATTGATCACAATCGGTCGACACTCTTTTGGAAATTTGGCCTGCGACTGCAGCGCAGAACACCACGCACCTGACCGTTTTGATCCACGTGCGAAATAATCGCCAATGAACAAAGCAACATGTTTGCCGTCGCGTGTTACATCCCAAGCCCGACAGTCAGGATGATACAGGGTCACATCAACGGGCGTAAACTCTAATCCGAACAATCGATTTGCACAATCAAAGGCGGCCTCAATCATACGATCCAGTTGGAAATATGATTTGATTTCGCCTTCGTCTAAATCGTGATCGGCCTGACGACGTTTTTCGGCGTAATAATGCCAATCCCATGCTTCTAATGGGCCATTGATGCCGTCTTCCTGCATCATTTGGGTCAAGATTTTTTCATCAGCCAAAGCCTGTGCTTTTGCTGGTTCCCAAACATCCATTAACAGCTTACGCACATTATCGGACGTCTTTGCCATTTCCGTTTCCAATTTGTATTCGGAAAAATTTTCATATCCCAAAAGCAAGGCCATTTCATGACGCAGATTGACCATTTCAGCAGCGAGATCCAAGTTTTTTTCAGCGCCACGTTTTTCCCATGCCGCTTGCGCATGTTGGCGCAAATCACGACGTGGCGAAAATTGCATGAACGGCACGTATAGCGACCGCGAGGTCGTGATAATGGGACCAGATACCCCTTTTTCCTTGCCCGCAGCGCTTGCCGCGCGGATCAAAAACTCGGGCAGTCCAACCAAATCATCCTCGGTCAATTCCATGTACCAAGATCGTTCGTCCGCCAAAACGTTTTGCGCAAACTCGGTTCCCAAAATAGAGAGCCGTTGTTTGATTTCCTTCATTCTGACTTCTGCGTCGCCAGTCAACGATGCACCTGCGCGGATCCAATTTTGATGCGTCAGCGTCAGCACACGATGCTGTTCTTTGGTCAAACCCAAAGTGTCACGTGTTTGATACAGCGTATCAATACGTTGGAACAAAACCTTATTGGAATAAATCTTTGAACTCAGATCTGCCAGTTTTGGGGAAAATATGCGCGCAATTTCTTCGCGCTTGGGATTTGTGTCTGCACCATTGACAGCATAAAACGCCGACAAAACGCGATCCAATATCGTATCTTTTGCAAATCCTGCTTCGATTGTATTGGCAAATGTCGGCGGTTCGGGATTTGATGCGATGGCATCAACATGGGCAAGCTCTTCTTTTACGCCTTCTTCAAATGCATCAAGAAAGTCATCATCCGAGATTTGGTCAAATGGTGGTAGATTGAATGGTGTCTTCCATTCATTTAAAAAAATAGAGCTCATGATTGGTCCTGATGATCTTGGCCACAGATTGGGCAATCGGGCCGCTGTTTTATAGTGAATTTCCGGCTTTCGCCATAAAGGGCATCGTATATCAACATTTCACCTATCATAGGCTGAGTTGATTTAATTACAAATTTAATGGCTTCGCCCGCCATCATCGCCCCGATGACCCCCGGCAAAGGTGCAAAAACGCCAGCCTCTGCGCAGGTGGGTGCCATTCCTTCGGCAGGTTTTTGAGGGAAGATACATTGATAACACGGTCCAGATACCGTGGGATGATAAACGGCTAGCTGCCCTTCCCATTGGCTAAGCGCACCAGAAACAAGCGGTTTACCTAATTTGGCTGCAACTCGATTGGCCAGATATCGGGTTTCAAAATTATCAGAGCCCTCAAGAATTATGTCATAGTCCGCAAATAAGTTCATCGCGACCACCTCATCCAAGCGGCGGTGATATGGTTTCACTGCAATGAACGGGTTTTGTGCCAACATCATTTTTTGTGCTGAAAATACCTTGGGCGTTCCAATCGCTGCATCTTGATGAATGACTTGGCGTTGAAGGTTGCTATTATCGACCACATCGTCGTCAATCACCCCAATCGTTCCAACCCCTGCGGCAGCCAGGTATTGCAAAGCAGGCGCGCCCAAGCCGCCAGCGCCAATCACTAAAATGCGCGCATTTTTTAATTGTTTTTGCCCCGCGCCGCCGATTTCGCGCAAAACGATATGGCGGGCATAGCGTTCCAATTCGGTGTCTGAAAATGTATTAGAGGTGGGGCGACTGGGCTCGGGTGCCGCTTTTGCCCGCGCTTTGAACCGACGCAGCAGCGTGACGTATAAAGCGATCAAGCCAATCGCGCCGCCTAAAACACCCCAAACCCGAACATCACCGCCAGATGTCGCCCGAAGCAACGGTGCATCAACAGGCAAAATAAAATGGGCAAACAAGGTCACAAAATACCCCAGAACAAGGATCCCGAAAACAATGCGCCTTGGAATTTTCAAAATCCACGCGAAAGACAAAGACACCGCAAGAGAAATGAATAAAGCCATGGTCAGGACGTTCCGGTTGACCCAAAACCACCCTCGCCTCGGCTGGTTGGCCCAAGCGCACGACGCAAGGCAAACGACGCCTGCAGAACCGGTGCAACAACTATCTGGGCTATGCGATCACCATGGGCGACATGAAAAACATCCTGCCCCATGTTCATCAAAATGATCCCCAAAGGTCCTCGATAATCACTGTCGATTGTACCAGGCGAATTGGGTAGCGTGATACCATGCTTTAGCGCCAGACCTGATCGTGGTCGCACTTGCACCTCGTATCCAATTGGTATTTCCAACCGCAATCCAGTCGGAATCAAAACCCGCGCGCCTGGGTCAATCGCAATGCTACGATCACGATCCTTGGGGGCAAAATTGGCCCTTAGGTCGGCACCTGCCGCGCCAGGTGTTTCGTAGTTGGGAAGGGCAATCGTTTGATCCGCCTCGTCAGTCCAGCAAAATCCAATCTCAACCATCTTCTGGACCTACACCAATGTTGCTGCGATGCGTTTGGCCAATTCACGCGCAGTTTCATTTTTGCTCATCCGCGGCCAAGCCTCGGTCCCGTCATCGGTCACAAGAATGACTTGGTTTTCTTGCCCCCCCATGATCCCCGTTTCAGGAGATACATCATTTGCCACGATCCAATCACATCCCTTGCGTTTACGTTTGGCAACCGCGTTTTCGACAACGTTGTCTGTTTCAGCAGCAAAACCAACAACAAGACGCGGGCGCCCGTTGGACAGTTGCGAAACGGTGGCCAAAATATCCGGATTTTCGGCCAAACTAAGCGTGGGCAACGCCCCATCGATCTTTTTTATTTTAGACCCTGATGCCGATGTCACGCGCCAATCAGCAACCGCGGCCGCAAAAATTGCGACCTCTGCGGGCAAAGCGGCTTGGGTTGCCTCCAACATCTGTTGTGCACTTTGGACACGGACCACTTTCACACCTGCTGGCGGCGGGATATCCGCAGGGCCCGTGACAAAAGTGACCGAGGCCCCCAAATCACGCAGAGCCGCTGCAATCGCCGTTCCTTGCGCCCCCGAAGATCTGTTCGCGATATAGCGCACGGGATCTATTGGTTCATGCGTTGGCCCAGAGGTTACAACAATCCGCATATCTTTTAACGGGCCTTGCGCAAATTGCCTGTGTATTGAGTCAATTATTTCAGCAGGTTCAGCCATACGACCGGGGCCGAATTCACCGCAGGCCATATCCCCATCGTTTGGCCCAACAAATCGAATGCCATCCGCCTGCAAGGTCGCAATGTTGCGTTGGGTTGCAGAATGGTTCCACATGCGTACATTCATGGCAGGTGCAATCAAAACGGGTTTATCTGTTGCCAATAACAAGGTGGATGCCAAATCGTTTGCCTGTCCTGTCGCCATCTTGGACATCAAATCCGCCGTCGCGGGCGCAACAACGATCAAATCAGCACTACGAGACAACTGAATATGCCCCATCTCTGCCTCGGTTGTCAGATCGAAAAGGTCTTGATGAACCGCATGACCAGCAAGCGCAGAAACGCTCATTGGGGTAACAAACTCCTTGGCGGATTGGGTCATAACAGGAATGACAGATGCCCCTTGATCACGCAACCTGCGGATCAATTCTAATGACTTATACGCGGCGATGCCCCCAGCGATAATAAGCAATATCTTTTTGCCAACTAGCATGCTGACCCCTCAATTGGTTTGCATCGACAATATGGCGTTTGTTTGTGGTGGTGCAAGGGCGGAAATTCATGAGCCCTTGTTGAAAACCGCACAGGGATCATCCCGAACAATAGGATCAGAATAAAGAATTTGGTCAAAATCCCCGTCGGGGGGCACTGTTCCTTCGCCTTGCCCCAATGCAAAAACCGATAAATCGGTGCTTGGTAAATATTGCACCATCCCCCAATCACGGCGGGCATGTCCGTTGCCTGTGATCACCACAATCGGGGCACCATACGTTTGAAACGCTTGATATGTGCGCCGCGCCAAGGTCGCATCGCGCAGCCGTTGCACGTCTACCATCATGGGTAACATCTCTTTTGGTAACGCGCCACAGTGTGATGCAAACTGCAACGCTTCGCGGGCGCTCTGTTCTTGATCCGAGAGGGGCTGCATCAGCCCATAAATGTCTGCATCTTTGCCGAATGCGTCAACAACACCTCGATCAAACGCCGCGCGCGCCTGTTCGCGCGGCACGCCAGCCCCCAAGATCGGAACGTCACCCAATGCCAAAAAAATAGGTTTATACAAGTCAAATTCAGGCCAACCTGATTGGTCCCACCGTGTCACATCCCGCATCGCTTGGGGCGTGCGATCCCGTAGCATGGCAATCGCCCGTTCTTGACCGGGCTCTAGCATTTCAAAAACAACTGCCTTGGGTTTGATGTCTGATATCCATGCAGCCTGGGTTTTGTGATGGGCAGGGTTATCGTGGCTTTCGCCCAAAATATAAATATCAGCGGCAAATGCAGCTGATGTCACAATCAAACCAAACAAAGACAGCAAAGCGCGCGTGATCATATTTTAAAGATGGGCATAGCCATTTTTGATTGCAACCTCGAATTTGCCTGAAGGGTCGCATTTCTATATTGGAATTCAACCGGATTTCGCGTTATCTCTTGCTGGGAACCAATCCACGAGAAAAGCACAGGTATTTATGGAATTAGGCGCGGCAGAATGGTCTGCGGTATTCTTATCGTTAAAGGTAGCGACTTGGGCGACCGTTCTTAGCTTGCCTTTAGCAATTTGGGTTGCCTATGCGTTAGCGCGCAAGCGATTTTGGGGGCATAGCTTTCTAAACGCGGTCGTGCATTTGCCATTGGTGCTGCCCCCCGTTGTGACGGGATACGTTCTGTTGATTTTATTTGGCCGCACGGGCGCCGTCGGCAAAGCACTAGAATCCGTTTTTGGAATTGTTATTGCGTTCCAATGGACAGGTGCAGTGCTTGCAGCAGCAATCATGGCTTTCCCATTGATGGTGCGCGCTATTCGACTTGCGATTGAGGCGGTTGATCCGAAACTCGAACAAGCCGCACTTACCTTGGGGGTACGCCCCAGCTTAGTTTTTGCAACCATCACATTGCCATTGATTTTACCCGGCATCCTCGCAGGGATGGTGTTATCATTTGCAAAAGCGATTGGGGAATTTGGGGCGACAATTACATTCGTTTCAAACATCCCAGGACGGACTCAGACAATTCCATCGGCGATCTATTCTGCTTTACAAACCCCTGGCCAAGAACGTGCCGCCATGATCCTCGTTCTTATATCAGCCGCTATTGCGATATCCGCTCTTTTGGTATCAGAAGGGCTGTCACGCCGCATTGGTCAAAGGATCGCGGGCCAATGACGATAAAGGTGCAGATACATCATCACTGGGACGGATTTTCATTAAATGCAGCCTTTGAAAGCCCACGCGGCATAACCGCAATTTTTGGTCGATCTGGATCTGGTAAAACCAGTATTATCAATGCGATATCAGGGATCTTTACACCCGATCATGCCAAAATATCAATAGATCAAACTGACCTTGTGAACACTCAGGCGGGCATCAACATCCCAATACATAATCGCGGTGTTGGCTATATTTTTCAACATGCGCGTTTGTTTCCGCATTTGTCCGTGATGAACAACCTAAGGTATTCGGCGAAATATGGGCGCAGAAAATCGCACCGTTTTGATCCCACTGAAATCATCGATCTCTTGGGGATCGAACATATTCTGGATCGCCGTCCTGCAGCGCTGTCTGGCGGAGAACAACAACGGGTCGCCATCGCACGCGCTCTGCTGTCAGATCCAAAAATATTATTGATGGATGAACCTTTGTCAGCCCTTGATGCGCAACGCAAAGCAGAGATTTTACCGTTCTTAGAGCGCATCCGCGACAACATCCGGATTCCAATTCTTTATGTAAGCCATTCCATGAGCGAAGTCGCCCGTTTGGCAAACCATATTGTTATCTTGGACGCAGGCAAGGTTGTCGCATCCGGCGACGCAAGGCAAATATTAGCAGACCCTGCTTTGGTACCCTATCTTGGTGTGCGCAGTGCAGGATCATCCATTCTAACAACCCTCAAAGCTCATGATGATGATGGTTTGACACGGCTTGCCACGTCATCTGGCAATCTGTATTTGCCAACAATTCGCGGAACCGTCGGTCAACAGGTGCGCGTTAGGATCTTGGCGCAAGACGTTACGATTGCTTTGACACGACCTAGTGATATCTCGGCCCTTAATATTTTGCCTTGCGTCGTAGGCGATATCCACATGGGAGAGGGGCCCGGAGCGATTGTATCGCTGAGGTCAGGCGATGATGTCTTTTTAGCACGGATTACGCGGCGATCCGTCCAACATCTTGGGTTGGCAATAGGTAAAAAATGTCATGCCGTCATCAAATCAGTCTCGGTCAGCCCGACCGAAATTGGCTAACGCCAAGATTATTCGATATGGTAGACGCCTTCCGGTAAATTGATCGCGGCAGCCAGTTCTTTTAACTGATGCAGCGATAACGTAACCTTTTGGATGTTGTCATTCCGCGGGTCGAACTGTTCGATGGTGACGCAATCCTCGAAACTGGTCACAACGATATCTTCCTTTAGCGTCGCGACATTTTCATCCAAAACGGTGATAACAGTGCAATCAAATTCATGCTCGATGGTAAACATAACTTTTCACCTTCTTTTCCATGTTATAGTTTAGCGTAACACAGGTTTTTAAAAAGTGATCACATTAATTCGGGATGCGGAAAAAAATGCGGATATTTTTATTTGTCGTTTTAGCTTTTGTCGCCGCCTGCGGGGGGGGCAGCCCAGCGCCGCAAAAGGCCGATACGACGCGTAACGCTAACTACACACCCAGTGTACGCGCCATACCCTTGACCAATCCTGAACGACAATTCAAAGCAATCGCAGCACGTGTTGTGCCACGCGCAGAACGTGTCTGCCAACGCGCGAACACGAACATGAGATGCGATTTTACCGTTTTAATTGACAGCCGTTATCCAAGCGTTGTGAACGCCTATCAAACGCAAGATAGATCTGGAAAACCCTATATCGTATTTTCGGTTGGCTTATTAAACACCGCAAAAAACGAGGATGAGCTTGCCTTTGTCTTGGGCCACGAGCTGGCACATCATCTTGAGGGCCACCTATCAAGGCAGGCGGCGTCAACGCAAATAGGCGCTCTGCTGGGCGGTGGGCTTGCCGCACTTATGGGGGGATCCAGTGATACGGTTGATACGCTCTCTCGACTAGGTGCGGGGGTCGGTGCGCGGGCCTATTCCAAATCACATGAATTAGAGGCAGATAGGTTGGGCACTCTAATCGCATATGATGCGGGATACGATCCTGTTCGAGGGGCTGCGTTTTTTACCCGAATTCCGGACCCCGGTGACAAATTCTTGGGAACCCACCCCCCAAACGCATCGCGCATTCAAACTGTTAAACAAACAATGGCTGCGCTGCGCCGCTAGATCCACTATAGGATAACATCCGCCTTTTGCGCGATCAGACAAAGATTGTTTGCAGGCATTTCCAAGACGTGCCGCATCTCTAACCAGTTGTTTTCTATCCACTCGATGACATCAAAATCGTCTTTATATCCCACATCAGGATTTTCCGCGACAAGGCTGTTGTGAAAGGCAATATCACCATCGCTTGTTAATTCGCCGCTACGCATGAAAGGACCGTAAACGATCAATTTGCCATTTGCGCCAAGCGCCTGCGCAGCCTCGCAAAGAATGGATTTAACGACTTTCTCAGAGATAAGGTGAAACAAGTTAATGATGATTATCGCATCAACATCACCCGCAGCCTGCGCCCATCCAGGCGACGCCGCATCAAGCACCTGTGCGGGAGCAATATTCTTTAACCCAGATGTCAGCCGGTAAGCATCAACAGATGCACAACGTGCAGGATCGAGATCCGTTGGAAAAAACTGAATTTCGGGAAAACAACGCGCGAAATGGACAACATGCTGCCCTGTCCCACTGGCAATCTCAAGAACGCGCGCGCCTGGGAACAGTATATCATCTAGGATATTGGCGATCGCATCTTTATTCCTCTCTGCAGAGGGGGCAAACATTTTGCCCGTTTCGTCGCGATCAAGTTGGCGGGTGCCCTCGGGGGGTGTCGTCATTAGATATACGCCGTTAAAAAATAAAATGCCCCCCAGACATGGGGGGCATTTATTATGTAAATTAGGATGGGATCGACCCTTCGATACCTTCCACATAGAAGTTCAAACCTGCCAAGGCGCCATCATCGGCGATCTCGCCTTCGGCCAACCAAACAGAGCCGTCCTGTTTGTTGATTGGGCCGGTGAACGGGTGGTATTCGCCTGCAGCGATTGCGTCACGCATTGCTTCGGCTTCGGCTTTGGCATCCGCCGGGACGACATCGGAAATTTCACCAATACCGACCATGCCCTTGCCAATGCCATCCCATGTATTAACAGATGACCAGCTGCCGTCCATTGCTGCCTGAACGCGTGCAATGTAATATGGCGCCCAGTTGTCGATGATCGACGAAATACGTGGCATTGGGCCGTATTCAGCCATATCAGCTGCTTGGCCGAATGTATAAACATTGCCTGCTTCTTTCGCCGCAGCATGAGGTGCAGTCGAATCTGTATGTTGCAGAACAACGTCACAGCCTTGGTCGATCAATGCTTTTGCTGCATCCGCCTCTTTCGCAGGATTCAACCATTCAAAGATCCAGATGATTTTGAATTCGACGTTGGGGTTCACTTTGCGTGCGTGGATAAAGGCAGAGTTAATGCCACGAACAACTTCAGGAATTGGAACAGACGCGATATAGCCAATTTTGTTGGTTTTGGTAACGCGACCTGCCAATGTACCTTGGATCGCACGTCCTTCGTAGAAGCGTGCAGAATAGACCGAAACGTTGTCAGATTGTTTGTACCCTGTCGCGTGTTCGAATTTTACATTCGGGAATTTCGCCGCAACATTGATCGTTGGGTCCATGTAACCGAATGATGTTGTAAAGATAATATTGGCACCACCCAGGCACATCTGAGTGATCGCGCGTTCAGCATCAGGACCTTCTGGAACGTTTTCTTGGTAAACGAAATCGACGGCGCCACCGAAATGTTCAACCATTTCCATTGCCGAATGGTGGTGATGCTGCGTCCAGCCACCATCGTTGATTGGGCCAACATAGATAAAGCCAACTTTGATTTTATCATTTGCACGGACAGGCGCGCCCATGCCAGCAGCAAATGCAGCAAATGCACCTGCGGCCAATAGTTCTCTGCGGTTCATAGTTCTCTCTCCTGTTTTTATGGGCAAGCCCATGATTTGCAACCTACGACGAGGCGTGAAAAATTCGACCAAGTGATCCCGGTGCCCGTCCCCCAGACAAAAACACCAATACCAATATAGTAGCGATATACGGCGACATAGACAAATATTCGACGGGTATATCAAGCCCCATTGCCTGAATATTAATCTGAAGCGCGGTAACTCCACCGAAAAGATAGGCGCCAATCAGCAAGCGCCATGGTTTCCAACTTGCAAAAACCACAATGGCAAGCGCAATCCATCCTGTACCTGCCGTAATATTATCGACCCACTGCGGGACACGCGCCAACGAAATGTAAGCGCCCCCCAAACCGGCACAAGCGCCACCAAACGCAATCGCCATCAATCGCACGCGACGCACGTTGTACCCCAGCGCATGCGCAGCGTCATGATTTTCGCCAACCGCGCGCAAAATCATGCCAGCCCGGGACCGTGATAGGAAAACAAAGACAGCGGCAACAATGACAAGGCTTAAATAAACGACACCGTCGTGCCGAAACAAGATTGGGCCTACAACAGGAATATCCGACAAAAGTGGGATTGGCATTTTCGTCACTGGAACCTGGTTCGTGGCTTGATACCCTTGGCCAACCAACGCCGACAACCCAACGCCAAACAAGGTCAAGGCAAGACCCGTCGCCACTTGATTCGTCAAAAGATATTGCGTCAAAAGACCGAAAATCATTGAAACGACGGCCCCGCCCACAGCAGCACCGAAAAAACCAAGCGTTGTTGATTCTGTTTCATGGGCTGCGATAAAGCCAACGACAGCCCCAGTAATCATCATGCCTTCGACGCCGAGGTTTAATACCCCTGCGCGTTCCACCACCAATTCACCAATTGCCGCCAACAAGATCGGCGTTGATGCCACCATAATCGCGCTTGCTAAAAGGATCGGATTGATATCCATGATCATGCCCCCCGTGCCGCGACAAAGCGCACACGATAATTTGTTAATACATCAACAGACAAAAGGGAAAACAAAAGCATCCCTTGGAAAATCTGGATAGTGGCGGATGGGATATTCATGGCTGCTTCTGCTGCATTTCCACCAACGTATGTCAACGCCATCAACAAGCCCGCGAACAAAATTCCGACGGGATGCAAGCGCCCTAAAAAAGCAACAATAATTGCGGTGAACCCATAATAAGCCGGAAAGCTGCCCAAGATTTGACCTGCGGGCCCAGCGACTTCGAACAGGCCGGCGACACCTGCAAGCCCCCCAGAAATAACAAAACAGGTGATAATCAGCCGATTGGCATTCACGCCGGCAAAACCAGCGGCGCGTGAACTTTCACCAGTAAGCCGCACGAAAAATCCAAACTGATGTTTGGCTAAAATCACATAGGTTGCCACAACCGCAAACAGTGCAGTCACAACCCCCCAATGCACGCCCGTTCCTGCAAATAGTTCAAGGTTTGCGGATGACGAATACTGATTCAAGTTGCGGCTGCCTGGAAAACCATGGCCGTCAGGATTACGCAGCAAACCTATTGAAAACGCTTTGATAAGCACCTCTGCAACATAGACCAGCATCAGCGAAACCAAAATCTCGTTCGTCTTGAAATACACTCTCAGTAACGCTGGGATCATCGCCCAAATCACGCCGCCCGCGACGCCTGCTAGGATCATAAGCGGAAAGATCATCCAACGCGCCTCAAGGGGATAAAAAGCAAGCGCAACACTCGCACCGCAAATCGCACCTATGATGTACTGTCCCTCGGCGCCAATATTCCAAATCCCAGCCTTGAAGCCATAGGACAGCCCGATTGCAATCAAAATCAGGGGCGCTGCTTTTTTGAATACTTCAGGGCGATAATAAAACGCAAATTCCCCCAGGATAGGATCCCAGAAAATAGTTTTTATAGCCATTAACGGATCTTTACCCAGCGTCGCGAACAACAGACCACCAAGGACCATTGTCAACAAAACAGCCAATAAAGGTGTCGCATAGATCCAAAATGTTGATGGCTCTTTACGCTTTTCCAACTGGATCATCGCGCATCCCCTTTTTCATCTTTGCATGAATACCCAAAAGCCAGGCGATGGTGCAAACGCAAATTATCCATGCGCGACCTCGATGTCATGCGCCCCACCCATCATAAGTCCGATTTGATCAACTGTAAGGCCCAGCATAGGGCGTATTTCTGACAAACGACCTTCGTTCAATGCGGCAAAATTATCGCTAATTTCGATCAGCTCATCCAAATCTTGGCTAATCACAATGATCGCAGCGCCACCTGTCGCAAGATCTAACAGGGCTTGTCGAATAGACGCGGCCGCAGCTGCATCAACGCCCCACGTGGGTTGGTTCACGATCAAAACACTTGGCTCTTGCAAAACTTCGCGCCCAATCACAAACTTTTGCAGATTTCCGCCCGACAAAGATCGCGCCGCATTCTGTGCGCTTGGTGTACGCACATCAAATTTTTGGATAACATCTTCTGCAAACTGCTTTGCTTTGCCCCACGCCAAGAACCCCGAGGTGACCATGCCTTTACGATCTGCAGCCGTCATCATCGCATTTTCAACAAGGCTCATGTTCGGGGCGGCAGCATGCCCCAAACGTTCCTCTGGTGCCGCCAGCAGACCCAGTAAGCGCCGATCATTTGGGCCTAAATGGCCAATATCACGCCCATCTAGGTGAACCATGCTTGCGGGTGTCATCGCCTCGCCGGACAGCGCCGACAAAAGCTCATCTTGACCATTTCCTGCAACGCCACCAATCCCCAAAACCTCACCTGCGCGCACAGTAAATGTAACTCCACGCAGTGACGTACCATAGGCGTCAGCTGCATTAAGCGATAAATTGGAAACCTCGAGGATCACATCACCAAGTTGACGGTCTGACCGTTTGGGGGCCTCAAAACTTGCCCCAACCATCATTTCCGCCAATTCGCGTGCTGATTTATCGCTTGGCGTGCACGTCTCAACCTTTTTTCCGTGTCGCAAAATTGTTGCGGTGTCACAGATTTCGCGTATCTCGTCCAGCTTATGCGAAATATATAAAATCGACGTTCCTTCTGATTTTAGTTTTCGCAGCGTCTGAAACAGAATTTGCACCTCTTGCGGGGTCAAAACAGATGTTGGCTCGTCCATTATCAAAAGCTTTGGGTTTTGTAACAGGCATCTGATGATTTCGACGCGTTGACGTTCGCCGGCGGACAAAACACCCACGGTTCTGCGCGGGTCAAGCGGCAACCCATAGTTTTGTGATACTTTGCGGATCTGATCGGACAAGTCGCGCTGGCTGGGCGGATTTTCCATCCCTAGGGCGATATTTTCGGCAACTGTCAGAGCATCAAACAACGAGAAATGTTGAAAGACCATCGCAACACCAGTTGCACGCGCTTGCCGCGGATCTGTCGGGGCATATTTTACGTCGTGCATGGTCATCTGGCCCTGATCAGGTTTTACAAGACCATAAATCATTTTTACGAGCGTTGATTTTCCCGCGCCATTTTCCCCCAAAAGGGCATGCACTTCGCCTCGGCCAATGTCGAACGACACATCATCGTTGGCGACCACACCGGGGTAAGCCTTGGTCAAGCCTTGGATTTTCAACAACGTGTCCGTCATGCAGAACGCTCCTTTTTTATTCCGCTGGTGCTTTGGCTCTTTAATAGGGAATGTGATACAGAAATAGCAATCTCAAATGGATGTTTCCCAAACGCAGGATCGCCGATCGGACAGTTGATTGTTTCGATTGATAACGCTGAGTGTCCCATTTCACCAAGACGTTTTTTGAACCGTGCCCATTTAGTCTTGGACCCAATCAGCCCTAGGTCCGCGAACCCATGGTGTAAAATCGCATCACACAATGCCAAATCAAGCGCGTGCGAATAGGTCAATATAAGATGCCGCGCATGTATAGGTGCAAATCGGACATAGTCGTCTGGCGTCGGTGAAAAAAGAACATTCACATTATCGGGAACTGTATCTGGAAACCTATCTTTCGCGACATCGACCCATGTCACATCAAACGTCGGAAGCTGTGAGATCACTTGCACAATCGCACGGCCAACATGTCCAGCACCCCAAACCCAAATGGGTGTTTTGCGCTCGGACACAGGTTCGCAAAACACGCTATCTTGCCAAATTGATTGTGGCACTTCACCCTGAGCGCGTGCATTTTTCAAAACGCGATTGATCCGAAGCTCTTGCGCTGCATTCGGGGCACCGATGGTACGGATGACCAACCCACATTGCACTTTTGGTAAATGGGATTTGTCAAAAACTTCTGTAACCAGACGCACCACGCCACCACAACATTGGCCAAGCTCGGGCCCTAAGGCATGCACATCTGTCCACATGCGGTACGCGCCAAGGGCGTTGCGGGCAGCGTTTACTGCGCTGTATTCCAGTGCGCCACCGCCAATTGTCCCGCATTGACCATCGCTCCAAACAAAAACAGAGGCACCTTGCTCTCTTGGGCTTGATCCTTTGACCTCAGCGATCGCAACACGCGCAACGTGACCATGTTTGGCAACCAGTCTTTCTAATTGATCAAGATCAAAGGCCATTACGCACTCTCTCGACTGCGGCCAGAACACGTTCTGGCGTGGCGGGCACATCCAAGTGGTGATAGAGCTTGCCACAGCTAGACACCGCATGATTAATCGCCATCAACGTAGAAATCCCAAGCATAAATGGTGGCTCTCCCACCGCTTTGGAGCGATAGATCGACATCATGGGGTTTTCCTGCCCCCACAACGAAACATTAAACGTATCTGGACGATCAGCCATCGCAGGGATTTTATACGTCGAAGGCGCGTGTGTGCGTAATCGCCCCATGCCATCCCAAACCAGTTCCTCGCTGGTTAACCAACCCGCACCTTGAACATATGCGCCTTGGATCTGCCCGATGTCTAAAGCAGGGTTTAATGATGTCCCAGTGTCATGCAAAATATCAGTCCGAAGAATGCGGTTTTCTCCGGTAAGCGTGTCGATTGCTACCTCGGTCATCGCAGCGCCATAGGCAAAGTAAAAGAACGGACGCCCCTGACCACGAATCCGATCCCATGCAACATCTGGCGTTTTATAAAACCCGGTCGATGACAGGCTTATGCGTCCCTCATAACACAATTGCGCGGCCTTTTTGAACGACAACACACGTCGTCCAATATGAACCTGATTGTCCCGAAAATTCACATCTTCGATCTGTTTTCCGAACTGATCAGCCAGAAACGCAGCCATGCGTTGTCGTATTTTTTCACAGGCATCTTTGACCGCCATGCCATTCAAGTCACTGCCCGAACTCGCCGCAGTTGCAGAGGTATTGGGCACCTTTGCTGTATCGGTTGCTGTGATTTTCACGACATCCATCGAGGTGCCAAAAACATGTGCAGCGACCTGAGCGACCTTTTGAAACAGCCCCTGCCCCATTTCAGTTCCACCATGGTTCAATCGCAGAGTGCCGTCTTGATAAACATGCACCAACGCCCCCGCCTGATTCAAATGCGTCAGCGTAAATGAGATGCCGAATTTAACGGGACTAAACCCGATGCCGCGCTTGATGATAGGGTTGGTGGCATTCCATTCGTCAATCGCGCGGCGACGATCATAATAGTCTGAGGTTTTCAGCAAATCATCTGTCATTTCATGCAAGATGAAATCTTGAACCTGCATTCCATAGGGTGTTGTTTGATGTTGTGCCTTGGGTGCCGAGGCAGCAACATAATAGTTCAGCTTGCGCAGCGCGACGGGATCACGGCCTAAATAATGTGCAACGTGGTCGATCACACGTTCCATCCCCAACATACCTTGCGGCCCGCCAAAGCCTCGAAACGCAGTTGCGCTTTGGGTATTCGTCTTAAGTCGATGACTTTCGATCCGCATATGTGGAATGTAATAGGCATTATCCGCATGCAACATCGCACGGTCTGCAACAGGCAATGTCAAATCCTGCGCCCAGCCCGCGCGCGTATAGTGAACAAAATCAACGGCAATCAGTCGACCATCGTCATCAAATCCGACGGTGTAGTCGATCCGAAATTCATGCCGCTTGCCCGTGATTAACATATCGTCGTCACGGTCATACCGCATTTTGCACGGCTTGCCCGTTTTGGATGCGGCCACGGCACAGGCAACGGCCAAAGCATTTCCTTGACTTTCTTTGCCACCAAAACCACCCCCCATACGGCGGGTTTCGACCCGTACATCGTGCATTCCGATGCCTAAGGCATCTGCAACTTTGTGCTGGATTTCCGTTGGATGTTGGGTTGACGAATGAACGACCATTCCTTGATCTTCTTGCGGAATGGCAAGCGCCGCCTGAGATTCCAAGTAAAAATGTTCTTGTCCCCCAATTTCAAATCGACCCGAAACATGATGTGCACATTTTGGCAGTGCATAAGCAACATCACCACGCGAATAAATTCTGGGCCCGTCCTCGAAACGGCTATTTTTTTCAAGCGCCTCATCGATCGTTAGAATAGGAGGATGCGAAATGTATTCGACTTTTGCCAACCGCGCAGCGCGGCGCGCCAAATGATGTGACGTCGCAACAACAAGAAAAAGCGGCTGACCAATGTAATGAACACGACCATCTGACAACAATGGTTCATCATGGGCAGAGGGCGAAACATCATTGGCAAAAGGTAAATCTGTTGCAGTTATAACAGCAACCACACCTTCTGCATTTTGAACGGGCGCAAGATCAATATCTTTGATCTGACCGGCGGCAAGGTCAGATAGTCCAAAGGCCAAATGCAAACAATCCCGGGGGACGGGTATGTCATCAACGTAATGGGCACGACCCGTAACATGTAAATGCCCAGAGTCATGGGGCAAACACTGCGATATCGTCATAACCGCACCTCATGGACCTGCGTAACATCTGTCCCTTGAATATCATGGAAATAGCGCAAAAACATATTCTGCGCCGCTTGGCGTCGGTATCCTGCGCTTGCCCGCATGTCTGATAAAGGGGAAAAATCATCTGATAATCTATCCATTGCAGCGTGGACCGTTTCCAATGCCCACGCTTTTCCAATCATCGCATGTTCAGCTTGCGTTGCGCGTTTTGGAACGCCTGCCATGCCACCAAATGTAATGGTCGCTGACCGAATGATACCATCCTGAACATCTAAATTGAAACATCCCAATACTGCAGAAATGTCCTGATCAAAACGCTTTGACAATTTATAGCAGCGCAGGCGATTGTCAGACTTGGGCACAATGATAGTTTCGACAAATTCGCTTGGTCTTAAATCCTGTTTGCCATAGTCGATAAAAAACCTTTCAAGCGGAATGCGCCGACGATCCGCACCGCGACGCAATTCAAGTTGCGCACCAAGTGCAATAAGGGCCGGCGCGCTATCTCCTATCGGGGAACCATTCGCGATGTTACCGCCCAGCGTAGCCGCCATACGAATTTGGGTTGATGCATAGCGTCGCAATAAATTTGCAAAGGCTGGCAGGCGATCAACCGCCCAGATCCGCAACTGTTCTATTGTGACCATGCAGCCAATATGCCACGCGTCTTCAGTTTCAGCGATCTGCGCAAGATCGGTCGCTTGGTTTAAAAATGCAACATCGCCAAGATCACGCAGGTGTTTCGTCACCCAAAGCCCGACATCCGTGCCCCCCGCGATCATCCGTGTCTGTGGCTTTTCGATTAGAAGGGACGCAAGCGCGTCGCTCGACCTTGGTTGCGCGGCCGTCAACTCTGTGATCCCGCAACCGGCAAGTGCCTCACGGTCGCTTGCAAGCCATGCAGGCAGTGGCATTCCTTCACACGCTCGCGCGGCATCATAAATAGGTTGATAGCCTGTACACCGACACAGATTCCCGGCTAGGGTCGTGTCATGATCGCGATCCCCGTTGATCGCAGCTGCGGTCATCGACGCCACAAATCCCGGTGTACAAAATCCGCACTGAGACCCATGCATGTCAATCATGGCTTTTTGAACAATCGACAATTCATCAGGCGCAGACAAACCTTCAACCGTTCGCACGGCTTTGCCATGCAGTTGGGGTAAAAATAGTATACATGCGTTCAAAGGATAGAGCGCGCGATGATCAAAAACGACCACGGTACACGCACCACAGTCGCCCTCGTTGCAGCCCTCTTTTGTCCCAGTAAGCCCGCGTCTTTCGCGTAAGAAGTCCAGTAAAGTTGTTGTTGGATGCACATTGCATAGATCAACGTTCTCTCCGTTCAGAAGAAACGAGATGTTCATGTGGTTAGCCCGCCGCGGTACCGTTGCCATTTTGTGTTCGTCCTCGATGCGGCGTAGAAAACGAACGGCGGTTCCCTGTTTGATCAAATTAAAGCAATGAAATTGCCTGTTGGCAAGAAAAAACCGATTTCGGCGTCATGAGAGTTGTTCTAAGATGCCTTTATGACCATCAATGCCCGATTCATTCACCTGCGCGTTCACACGGAATATTCCCTGCTAGAGGGCGCAATTCGTTTGAAAAAATTGCCATCGATGTGTACCGACATGGACATGCCGGCCATTGCCGTTACAGACACAAATAACCTGTTCGCGGCATTGGAGTTTTCGGTAACCGCAAGCAGCGCAGGCATACAACCCATCATCGGATGTCAGGTTGATCTGACCTATGCGACGCCGGAATTGGGTGCCGCACCGATTCCCCCAGCACCCGTTGTTTTGTTGGCGCAAAACGAGACAGGTTATGAAAACCTGATGAAGCTGAACACCTGCCTTTACGTCGACAAAAACGGCGAACTTCCGCAGGTAAGCATGGACCAATTGGCCGAAAACACTGCTGGCCTCATATGCTTGACGGGCGGGCCCGACGGTCCCCTAGGACGGTTGTTGCGTTCAAATCAACGAACAGCAGCAGACGCGCTTGCCACACGTTTGATCGATCTGTTCGACGATCGACTTTACGTCGAATTGCAAAGGCATCCTATTGAAAGTGGCCTACCAGATGCAGAGCGACAAACAGAGCGTGGGCTGATTGAAATTGCCTACAGTAAAAACATACCTCTGGTTGCGACGAATGACGCCTATTTTCCGAAATCCGAAATGTACGAAGCGCATGACGCGCTGATCTGCATTGCACAAGGTGCCTATGTTGACCAACAAGATCCCAGAAGGCGGTTAACCAACCAGCACTATCTGAAATCACCCCAAGAAATGATAACGCTTTTCGCAGACCTGCCGGAAGCGATTGAAAATACGGTTGAAATTGCGCAACGCTGCGCATTCATGGCCTATCGCCGCAAACCAATTCTGCCAAAATTTGCTGACGATGAGGTCGTTGAATTGCGCCGGCAAGCAGAACAGGGTCTGCGCGAACGTTTGGCCGTAATCCCGCACGCAGCCACCGTGAAAGAATACGAAGAACGGCTAGAGTTCGAATTGAACATCATCGAAGGCATGGGGTTTCCTGGCTATTTTCTGATCGTTGCAGACTTTATCAAATGGGCAAAGGACAATGACATTCCCGTCGGACCAGGGCGCGGATCGGGCGCGGGGTCATTGGTGGCCTATGCGCTGACCATCACCGACCTTGATCCGTTACGCTACAGCTTGCTGTTTGAACGGTTCTTGAACCCCGAACGTGTATCGATGCCCGACTTTGATATCGATTTCTGCATGGACCGTCGCGAAGAGGTGATCCAGTACGTTCAACAAAAATATGGCCGCGACAAGGTTGCGCAAATCATCACCTTTGGTGCGCTTTTGTCCAAGGCCGCCGTGCGCGATGTCGGCCGCGTTTTGCAGATGCCCTATGGCCAAGTGGATCGCCTGTCAAAAATGATCCCTGTCGAAGGCGTCAAACCCGTCAGCATCGAAAAAGCGTTAAAGGACGAGCCACGCTTGGCCGAAGAGGCCAAAAACGAAGAGGTGGTCAATCGCCTGCTGACCTATGGCCAACAGGTCGAGGGGCTGTTGCGCAATGCATCCACCCACGCGGCGGGCGTGGTTATTGGCGATCGGCCGTTAGACGCTTTGGTTCCGCTATACCAAGATCTGCGATCCGACATGCCCGCGACGCAATTCAATATGAAATGGGTTGAACAGGCCGGTTTGGTTAAATTCGACTTTTTGGGTTTGAAAACCCTAACTGTTATTCAAAACGCCGTCGACCTGATCCTAAAATCAGGACGTCAACTGCACATCGCGGCGGATGGCACACAGCTTTATGAACCCGCCGAGGGTGCCGAAAATCAAATCAACGCTATCCCGCTTGACGATAAAAAGACCTATGACCTGTATTCGGCCGCAAAAACCGTTGCCGTGTTTCAGGTGGAAAGTTCGGGCATGATGGATGCCCTAAAGCGGATGAAGCCCACCTGTATCGAAGATATCGTGGCGCTTGTCGCGCTTTATCGTCCGGGTCCGATGGAAAATATTCCGACCTATTGCGAGGTCAAGCATGGGTTAAAGCCGTTGGAATCGATCCACCCGACGATTGATCACATTCTGGCCGAAACCCAAGGCATCATCGTTTACCAAGAACAGGTGATGCAGATCGCACAGGTGATGGCGGGCTATTCCCTAGGCGGCGCGGACCTTTTGCGTCGCGCGATGGGTAAAAAGATCGCAGAGGAAATGGCCAAAGAACGGCCCAAATTTGTTGAGGGCGCCAAAGCGACCCATAACGTGGACGCGAAAAAAGCGGGCGAAGTGTTTGACCTGTTGGAAAAATTCGCAAACTACGGGTTCAACAAATCCCACGCGGCGGCCTATGCGGTGGTGTCCTATCAAACCGGTTGGCTTAAGGCAAATCACCCCGTTGAATTCATGGCGGGTGTTATGAACTGCGATATCCACCTGACCGATAAACTGGCGGTCTATTTCGAAGAGGTGAAAAAGGGCCTATCCCTGCCCTATGTGCCCCCCTGTGTGAACCGGTCAGAGGCTACATTTGACGTGGTTGACGGGGCCTTGGTTTACGCGCTGGGTGCGTTGAAAAACGTGGGCGTTGAGGCGATGCGATTGGTGACCACGGGGCGCGGCGATAAACCATTCGTGAACCTGTTCGACTTTGCCCGCCGCGTTGATTTGAAGCGGGTGGGCAAGCGTCCGTTGGAAATGCTGGCGCGCGCGGGGGCATTTGACGTGTTAGA
>RFZH01000080.1 GCA_009920815.1 Paracoccaceae bacterium | reverse complement strand
GACAATATCCGCCAATTATTATAGACCTGAAGAGCGTCCGCATTCACAATTACACCACCGCAGTTCTGTGCAATCTGCAACGCGAGGTCAGATTTACCAGAGGCAGTCGGCCCAGCAATCAAAATGGGCTTGTCCTGCGGCGCGTCTAAAATCTGCGTCAGCGTAACGGTGTTCATTGCATGGGCCTATTGTTCATGTTTCGGCAAAAAATATCTCGATTACAGCAAAAGGTGAATTGGTGCATTGAATCTGATCACATTTTGCTACATTTTGTCGGGCAATTCTAAAGTCTTGTGCATGGAGTGCAATATGCCTGATCAGTCCCCCCAGAAAACAGCTTTCAAACGTGTAATGTTAAAAATATCGGGCGAAGCGCTTATGGGGGATCAGGGATTTGGTCTAAACCCGCCCACTGTTGAGAGAATCGCACGAGAAGTAAAGTCAGTGCATGATATGGGTGTTGAAATCTGCATGGTCATCGGCGGCGGTAACATTTTCCGTGGATTGCAAGGATCAGCCCAAGGAATGGAACGCACAACTGCCGATTATATGGGCATGTTAGCGACGGTCATGAACGCGCTTGCGATGCAATCAGCACTGGAAGGCTTGGGCATTTTCACCCGCGTCATCAGTGCGATCCCGATGGATCAGGTCTGCGAACCATATATCCGGCGCCGCGCCGTTCGCCATCTAGAAAAAAAGCGTGTATGTATTTTCGCGGCCGGCACAGGAAACCCATATTTTACAACCGACACGGCCTCTGCGTTGCGCGCCAGTGAAATGGCATGTGATGCGGTCTTTATGGGCAAACAAGTTGATGGGATTTATGACAGTGATCCCAAAACTAACCCTCAGGCCAAGCGGTACGACTCCATCACCTACACAGAGGTACTTCAGAAAAACCTAAAAGTTATGGACGCGTCCGCAATTGCGTTGATGCGTGATAACAAAATGCCATTGATCGTGTTCTCTTTGGACGAACCTGGTGGGTTCAGAGGCATTTTGGCGGGCGAAGGCACCTATACAACCGTGACCGATTAAGTTTACATAGGCAAAACGACAATAAAAAAAGAAGAGCACACCATGTCAGATGATTTTATGTTGGACACCGATGATCTACAACGCCGCATGGATGGCGCGATGACATCCTTGAAAACAGAATTCGCCTCATTGCGGACAGGTCGCGCATCGTCAAGCATGTTAGACCCAATCCAAGTCGATGCTTATGGCCAGCAAACCCCCATCAACCAATTGGGCACTGTAAACGTGCCAGAACCCCGCATGGTCACCATCAATGTTTGGGACAAATCGATGGTTAGCAAAGTTGAAAAAGCTATCCGCGAAAGTGGTTTAGGTATCAATCCACAGCTGAATGGCACCATCATCATGCTGCCGATTCCTGAATTGAACGAAGAACGTCGCCGTGAACTGACCCGTGTTGCCGCGCAATATGCCGAACACGCTCGCGTCGCAGTGCGCAATGTGCGCCGCGATGGAATGGATCAGGTTAAAAAAGCCAAAGCTGATGGCCTGTCCGAGGATGATCAAAAGTTTTGGGAAGCCGAAGTGCAAGAGTTAACTGACAAAGCCATCAAAGCTGTCGATGCCGCGCTTGAAAGCAAGCAAGTAGAAATCATGCAGGTCTGATCTTATGGCCAAGGACGCGCCTTCACACTCGGGCCCACATCACGTTGCAATCATCATGGACGGCAACGGACGTTGGGCACAGGCAAGGGGCCGTCCACGTCTATTTGGCCATCATGCAGGGGCAAAGCGCGTGCGCGAAATTGTCGAAAGTTGTCCTGCACTTGGTGTCAAATACCTTACGATTTTTGCGTTTTCGACCGAAAATTGGAAGCGGACCCAGACCGAAGTTTCCGGATTGATGAGCCTTTTTAAACGTTACCTAATGAAGGAAGCGCGCGCATTGAAAGAGGCGGGCGTAAGGGTGCGTTTTATTGGCACGCGTGACCGGTTGCAGCCAGCGCTTGCGCAGCTGATGTCCGAATTGGAAACATTGACACAAGACAATGATTTGGTGCATTTGACGGTCGCAATTAACTATGGGGGCAGGGATGAGGTTGCGCGCGCAACCAAACGCTTGGCCCAAGATGTGGCCGACGGCCGTTTGTCGGTTGACGCGATCGACCAAGAAACATTGCCAAAATATCTAGACACGCATGTTCTGCCTGACCCCGATCTTGTGATCCGCACATCGGGCGAAGCGCGTATTTCTAATTTTTTACTGTGGCAATCGGCATATTCGGAATACGAGTTCATAGAAACTCTTTGGCCAGATTTCACCAAACAAATCTTTGCTAATATCGTCGCAAACTTTGCAACACGCGACAGAAGGTTCGGAGCGGTGAAAACATGACTTCTGATCGTTGGTCAGACCTGAAAGAACGGCTGTTGTCCAGCATTGTCATGGTTGGATTGGCTGTAGTCGCAATCTGGTTCGGCGGATTTATCTTTGCGCTTTTTGTCACCGCTTTGGTGGCTGCGATGCACTGGGAATTGGCGCGCATGTTGTCACCACTTTCACGGCAAGCAAAGTGGTTAAGTCCTTTTTTTGCGGTGTTAGTATTGATCAATCTAACAGGATTTATTTTACCACCCATCAGCTTTCCTTTGACCATATTGGTTGGGGCGGCCTTGCAAGCGTGGTTTTTTATGTCCTATCGCTTTTTAGGCGCATTTTATTCCTCATTAATTATCCTAGCTGGGTTAATCTTAATTTTCGCGCGACTTTTCTATGGCGTGACCCCGATTATTTGGATCCTTGCGGTTGTTGTTGTAACGGACATCTTTGGGTATTTCGCAGGGCGTTTGATTGGTGGCCCAAAATTTTGGCCCCGCATTAGCCCCAAAAAAACATGGTCGGGGGTTGTCGCCGGGTGGATAGGGGCTGTGGGCGTTAGTGTGATCTTGTCCCCATTTGTAACGGCCTATGACATCAATTTGATCGCACTTTGTGCACTTGGTATCAGTGTGTCGTTTGCCTCGCAGCTGGGCGACATTTTTGAATCATTTATCAAACGCAAGTCTGGCGTAAAAGATAGTTCGCGTTTGATCCCCGGACACGGTGGAATTTTGGATCGCATGGATGGCGTCATCACCGCGACAATCGTATTTGCAATATTCAGTGTGGTTTGGTTGTGACACGACGTATTTCTATTTTTGGCGCCACCGGATCCATTGGTCAAAATACAATTGATTTGATTAAACGCGACCCTGACGCATTCGAGGTGATTGCCCTGAGTGGAGGGCAAAATATTGATCAATTGGCCGCCGATGCGCGGTCGCTTGGGGCCAAGATTGCGGTGACTGCAGATGGAGCCTTGCAACCAAAACTGAAAGCAGCCCTGGACGGCACAAACATCATCGTCGCAGCAGGGCGTGAGGCTTTGTTGGATGCGGCAAGGCAGCCGATTGATATTTGTGTCTCGGCAATTGTCGGCGCGGCCGGGCTAGAGCCCGGATTGCTAAGCCTTGAACAAGGCGCGACCTTGGCGCTTGCCAACAAGGAAAGTATGGTCGCAGCTGGGGCACTCATGCGTCAAACCGCACGCAAATTCGGGGGCACGATTTTACCGGTCGATAGCGAACATTCGGCCATTTTTCAGCTGTTGAAATCGGAAGAAAGTGAAGAAGTTGAACGCGTTATAATCACTGCTTCAGGTGGGGCGTTTCGTGATTTGACGCTTGATCAGATGCAGGATGTGACTTTGGAACAGGCCTGTGCGCATCCAACGTGGGATATGGGACAACGCATCACAATCGACAGCGCATCTATGTTTAACAAAGCGCTTGAGGTTATTGAAGCAAAAGAATTATTCGATTTATCACCTGATCAAATAGAAGTACTTATTCATCCGCAATCCCTCGTGCATGCGATTGTTGGCTTTCGCGACGGCGGTTTGACCGCGCATGTCGGCCCGCATGATATGCGTCATGCCATCGGTTATGCGCTTTATCATCCTCGACGCGCGCACATTCCGGTTGAACGGCTTGATTTCGCCAAGTTAGCTGAATTTACCTTTGCCGCCCCTGATTTTAGGAAATACCCAGCCCTCAGTCTGGCCTATGAGGTTCTTGAACGCGGTGGATTATCGGGTGCCGCGTTTAACGCCGCAAAAGAAATCGCACTTGATAGGTTTATTGATGGAAAAATCAGTTTTTTACAAATGTCAGAGGTTGTCAAACGTGTCATAGACACCCTATTTGAAGAGGAGACAACACAAGGTGATCCGCTGCTGTTAAGGGATATTTTGGCAATGGATCAACGCGCACGTAGTGTCGCAGCCGATGTAATAAAAAAGATATAAGCAGGGGTGTAGCTTTGGATTTTTCAGGAATAATTCCCGTTTTTGGCAACGCATCACTTACGCTGCTTGCCTTTGTTGGATGCCTTTCCATCATCGTGTTTGTACATGAATTTGGACATTATTTCATCGGACGCATCAGCGGCATCAAAGCCGAGGTTTTTTCACTGGGCTTTGGTCCGGTGTTATTCGCGCGCGCTGATAAACACGGTACCGTCTGGCAATTCGCAGCCCTGCCATTTGGTGGGTACGTTAAATTCAAGGGCGATAAAGGCGCGGCCAGCAATCCTGACATTGAAACACTGGATGCAATGGACGCCCGTGATTTACGTGACACCATGCACGGCGCGCCGCTCTGGGCGCGCGCTGCAACCGTGGCGGCGGGTCCCGGTTTCAATTTCATCTTTAGCATATTGGTTTTTACAGGGCTGTTTTTGTACCAGGGTACAGTAAAAGTACCCCTGAGCATTGGCACGATCTATGATCTGCCAGGTGAAAGCCAAATCCTAACGGGTGATCGCGTGCTGTCGATTGATGGTGTTGCAGCCCCCGAGACTGACGATTTCAGAGATTTTTTTAACGCAATCCGTCAATCGAAATCTTTTCCGTCTGTTGAATATGTCGTCGAGCGCAATGGCAGCGTTCTAGCGGTGCAAGGGCCAAGCATGGATCCTGCACGCATAAATTCATTGGTGCCACGTTCTGCGGCGATCGAAGCGGGATTGCGCGTCGGTGATGTCATAACACATGTGGACGGCGATCCAATCTATGCCTTTAGCGATCTTAAAGATAAGGTTGAAACATCAAATGGTGCGCCCCTAAAACTGGATGTCTGGCGCGGGGGCGAGGTGTTACGAACCACCTTGACGCCCAAACCAGTAGACGAACAGGCAGAGGATGGTTCGTTTTCTCGGCAATGGCGGATTGGTATCGTCGGCAGCTTTTATGCCTTTGAACCCATGACAGAAACTGTGCCTTTGGGGCGTAGCCTTTGGGCAAGTCTGAAGGCGACTTACACCATCATGGAAGGCTCGGTCACTGGGATCTATCATGTGGTATCAGGCGCAGTCAGCAGCTGTAACATCTCGGGGCCGATCGGCATCGCTGAGACGTCGGGTCAAATGGCAAAACAAGGCAGCGAAGATTTCATTTGGTTCATCGCCGTTTTGTCAACAGCGGTTGGGATGATTAACCTATTTCCGATCCCGGTTTTGGATGGCGGTCATTTGGTGTTTTTTGCCTATGAAGCGGTCTTTAGACGCCCGCCGAACAAGGTCGCGGTAAATCGGTTGATGACGTTTGGTCTGGCGATCATTTTGTCGTTTATGATGTTTGCTATCTTCAACGATATCTTTTGCCCGTAATTCATCCGCGAAATTTGGCGTAATGGGTGATTGCTGTTTTGACATCTTTGTTGGAACGCGTTAGTCAAAGTTAGCCTATGCTCGGGGGAATGTTATATGAAATTACGGTCCAAATTATTTAATTCAGCGCGCGTAACAGTTTTTGCGACATCGTTGGCGGCGGGCCTTGCGGTATCAGGATCCGCATGGGCCCAGAATTATAGCTTTTCTTCAATCGTGGTTGATGGCAACAAGCGGATAGAAACGGCAACTATCAAGACCTATTCCGGCATAGAAACAGGCAAATCCGTCAGCGCCGGTGATCTAAATGCAGCCTATCAAAAGATCCTAGACAGTGGCCTGTTTGAGACAGTCGATCTTGAGCCACGCGGCGGCAAGCTGATGATCAAGGTCAAAGAATTCCCGACCGTTAACCAAATCTCTTTTGAAGGCAACGTACGTCTGAATGACGATGTGCTGAAATCGATGATCATTACGCGCCCGCGTCTTATTTTTACCCCTGAAAAAGCAGAAACAGACCGTGCCGCAATTGCAAAAGCCTATGCAGATTCTGGCCGCTTGGCTGCGCGCATTACCCCAAAAATCATTCGCCGCAGCGATAATCGCGTCGATCTGGTATTTGAGATATTCGAAGGCGACATCGCTGAGATTTCAAAAATCGGTTTTGTCGGAAACAAAGTTTATAGCGATCGCCGTTTGCGCCGCGTTCTAGGGACCAAACAGGCAGGCCTGTTCCGCGCCTTTGTCAAATCGGATACCTTTATCGAAGACCGTATCGAATTTTTGGCAATATCACGGTTGTGTCCGATCGCACAGATGTTGACATTGCCTCTTTTGAGGACGCAATCAATATTGATGCAGGGGATACATATTCGCCTTTGGCATTGGAAAATAATATCACGCGTCTTGAAACCCGCGCCACTCAGCTTGGTCTGGACTTTGTACGCGTGGCACCACGCGTGACGCGCAATGATCGCGATCTGACCCTTGATATCGAATTTTCAATCGAACGCGGCGAACGGGTATTTGTCGAACGTATTGATATTGCGGGGAACACATCAACGTTGGATCGTGTTGTGCGGCGTCAATTCCGCCTTGCAGAAGGGGATCCATTTAACCCCCGCGAAATTCGCGCCGCGGCAGAACGGATCCGGGCATTGGGGTATTTTGGCGATTCCAATGTGCGCGCCCGCGAAGGCAGCAGTGCAGAAAACGTGGTTATTGATGTCAGGGTCGAAGAAAAACCAACTGGTTCCCTTTCGTTCGGGGCCACCTATTCCGTCTCGGAAGGGGGCGGAATTTTGGTCGAATACAAAGAACGCAATTTCATGGGCCGTGGTCAACAATTGAACTTGGCCATCAATTCTGCGACCGACAACAGAAAATACGAGTTTTCATTTTCCGAGCCATCGTTTTTGCATGATAGCCTACGGTTTGATCTAGATCTGTTCTATAAAACGACCGAAGGACAAAACGCGGCGTATGACACCGAAAGCGGATTTTTCCAGCCATCACTTAGCTTTCCTCTAAGTGAAAACCTGCGTTTGGGTGTACGGGCTGCGGCTGCTTTTTCTGAGCTGAAAAACCCGGGGAACATCGGGGATGTTGTTACCGCAGAGGTTGGCCAAGGCCGCGTCAATAATTCAAGCATCGGATATACACTGTCTTATGACACACGCTTGACCGGACTGGATCCAAATGCAGGCGTTCTTGTGCAATTTAGCCAAGATTTCGGCGGTTTGGACAGTGATACCAAAAACGTAAAATCATCGTTGCGCGCGGTTGCGCAAAACAAAATCCTGAACGAAGAGGTCACATTGCGCGGTATCGTCGAGGCCGGCGTACTTAGCTATTCCTCAGGCAGCAGCCGCGTGACGGATCGTTTCTTTATGGGCCCCTCTGTGATGCGCGGCTTCCGTCCCGCGGGTATTGGTCCGCGTGAAACGGATGGTTCGATCAATGATGCGTTGGGCGGCGATAAATTCGCCGTTGCACGCTTTGAGGCTGAATTCCCAATCGGTTTACCAGCCGAATATGGCATCACCGGTGGCGTGTTCTATGATGTCGGCAACCTGTGGTCGGTTGATGCAACAGATGCCGATATTCTTTATTCATCAGGATCATGGCGCCATGTGATTGGAAGCTCGATTTTCTGGACAACTCCGATTGGGCCCCTCAGATTTAACTTTACCAAGGCGTTGAAAAAAGAAGCACTGGATGAAGAACAAAAGTTCGATCTAACCATTTCGACGAAATTCTAATGCGGGCTTTGTTTCCATTTCTATTGAGCGCTGTTTTGGCGTTTGCGGCGCCTGTCCATGGGCAGGAAGCCGCTGCGCCTTCATCTGTTTTGACAGTAGATTTGGAAAAAATTGCGCGCGAATCCGACTATGGCCAGCGCGTCAACGGTCTATACCAAGCTGAAATTCTAACCTTGCAGTCCCAAGCCAAGCAGGTTGAGGCAGAGTTAATTGCCGAAGAACAAGACCTGGTCGCGCAACGTGATATTGTATCGCCCGAGGAATTCAAAGAATTGTCACAAGCGTTTGACCGAAAAGTCGTTGCGATACGCGAAGATCAGAATTCTAAACAATCTGAACTGCAGGCCAAGCAACGCGATGATCAGCGCAATCTCTTACGTTTGATTGCACCGATCCTTTATGAAATCGTGAGCGCGCGCGGCGCGTCCGTTTTGATTGACCGACGCAACATTGTGCTTGATCTTTCATCTGTTGATATCACCGACGAAGCAATCGCCAAAATGAACGAAACCTTAGGCGATGGATCGACACCGACAGAGGCCACGCAGGACGATCAAAAGACGTTGGACATTCCCAAGGATTAGCTTGCCCGACACGCAATTGCTTGCTAGGGAATGAAAGACCAAAAGAATAAGGAAAAATCCTATGACCGAGCAGCTTGTGAGCGCAGACATCCAGCTAATCCAACGTATTCTGCCACATCGTTATCCGTTTCTCTTGGTGGATAAAGTTGTCGATATCGACGGAACCTCATCTGCACTTGGAATTAAAAACGTTACGATGAATGAACCTCATTTTCAGGGGCATTTCCCCGGCACACCGATTATGCCAGGCGTCACAATCGTCGAAGCAATGGCACAAACGGCGGCCGTTATGGTCGGGGTTACATTGGGTTTGGCGGATAAAAATCTTTTGATTTACTTTATGGGCATTGATAATTGTAAATTCCGCCGCAAAGTCATTCCGGGTGATGTTTTGTCGATGAAATTGACAACGGTGCGCGGGAAACCTGGTGGCAAAGTGTGGAAATTTAATGGGATCGCAACCGTTGATGCCGAATTGGCGGCAGAGGCGGACTTTACCGCTATGATGGATCTTCCTAAGGAATAAATGCGATGTCAATTCATCCT
>RFZH01000079.1 GCA_009920815.1 Paracoccaceae bacterium | reverse complement strand
TCGAAGAGTGTTGATTGCTCGGCTATTCTTTGCAAGTTCGGGATTTGTATAGGTTCTTTGAACGCGGTTAAATAGGGCCAGGGGTTAATGGCATCGTCAAAACTAATTAATAGGACGTTCAGTTTTTTTGCATCCACCTATGACCACAAGCTAAAATGATATCAATTTTCAGGAACATCGCATTACTTGCGTGTTACTAGTACATTGTCTTGCGGTTTGAGATTTTATTCAACCATAAATAGTATGAATGCTTTATAAACCTGCTTCTGCTGCGATCTCTTTGCGCGATTTGCGTGCGCGTTCAGTCGCTGATTTCAGCTGTCCACAAGCGGCCATGATATCTTCGCCGCGTGGTGTCCTGATTGGGCTGGCATAACCGGCTTTGTAGATGATATCTGCAAAGGCTTGGATGCGGTCCCAATCCGACCGCTGATAGGGTGATCCAGGCCATTCATTGAAGGGGATCAGATTGATTTTTGCAGGGATGCCTTTGATTAATTTGATCAGGCGTCGCGCATCCGCATCTGTGTCATTCACATCTTTTAACATAACGTATTCAAATGTTATGCGTTCAGAATTTGACAGTTTAGGATAACTGCGCAGCGCATCTAACAATTCAGCGATGTTCCACTTTTTATTGATCGGAACCAGCTTATCACGCACTTCGTCAGTCGTTGCGTGAAACGAAATTGCCAGCTGACACCCGATTTCGGTCGCTGTCTTAGCGATCTCAGGTACGACACCGGATGTGGACAAGGTAATACGGCGGCGGGAAAGGGAAATACCCTCTGGATCCATCGCAATTTTCATCGCATCACGGACGTTATCGAAATTATAAAGTGGTTCACCCATACCCATCAAAACAATGTTAGACAAAAGGCGTGTTTCGTTTTTGGGCGCGCCAGCAATGGGCCATTCACCCAGATCGTCACGTGCCACCAAAAGTTGACCAATGATTTCCCCAGCTGTCAGGTTTCGCACCAATTTTTGCGTGCCGGTGTGGCAAAATGAACAAGTCAGTGTGCAGCCGACCTGTGAGCTTACGCACAAAGTTCCTCGATCTTCTTCGGGGATGTAAACCGTTTCAACCTCGTGGCCGCCCGCGATGCGCATAAGGTATTTGCGGGTCCCATCCATCGAGACCTGGCGTGAAACTACCTCGGGGACTTCGATCACAAAATGCTCTGCCAACAGCGTGCGATAGGGTTTCGCCAGGTTCGTCATCAAGTCGAATTCGCGAACGCCTTTTTCGTAAATCCATTGCCAGACTTGACCAACACGCATTTTGGCTTGTTTTTCCGGCGTACCGGCCGCGATAAAGACTTCGCGCAGTTTGTCACGTGTCAGACCGACCAAATTCATTGGCCCGTCAGGCAATTTACGAGGGATGGTCATGACATCCTGAGTGATCGGCGCAGTCGCAGTCATGGATTACACTTTCAGTAAAACGAACAAAGCGAACCCATACAGGATTCGCTTGCATTTGGCAAAGGCTAGGTCGTTGCGTTATTTACAACGTTTTTCGCTGTCATCGATTGCGGCAGTGACGCCAGATAGTGAAAACGTGTCTTCGGTTTTGGTCCCGCGTGATGATCGTGCAGACAATACCGCCTTTGCACCGCGTTTCATTGCAGCAATAATTTTGGGGTCATCGGTTTTCGAGGCCCAAGCCCATTCGCCGTCTGTGAACAATTCATAACTGCTGTTGTCGACCGACATGGTAACGGTTGACCCTTTGGCAAAGGGGTAGCCACCCGTAAAACTGACTTGGCCGTTAATTCCCGCGCTTGGACGGTACGATACAAACAGCAAAATATCACCGCGGCGAACAGCGACCACACGACCATCGCGTGTGTTGACTGTTTCTTTGGGTTTTGACACTGCCCAGCACTCTTTAGGGTTTTCTTCTACAAAAACGCTCCAGTCGGTTTTGTCAGCGACTTTGTTTGTACTTGTGCTTTGCGCAAACGTTGGCTGTGCCATACTTATGGCAACCGCACCAATTGCCCAAAGTGGAAATCCTGTTTTCATTTTAGCCTCCGGTCCTAAACGGTCCTCTGTCATCCGCAGATCTCTGTGTCTGATTTGGATTATATGTATTTTTTATCTCGACATCGATACATTAGACTGAAACAACCATTTGGTAAAACCCCTCTTGGCATAAAATCGCCAATAATTTCGGAGAAAATGATGAACTCAGCGGTCCCATTGTGCGAAGTGTGGCGCGGCCCAATGATAGAATCTGTTCATATGGGGCATGCGGTCGTTTGTGACGATACAGGCCAAATCATAAAGTCATGGGGTGACCCAGATGCAATTGTCTATCCGCGATCTTCTTCAAAAATGATCCAAGCGTTGCCGTTGGTCGCCTCTGGCGCGGCAGACAGGTTTGGTCTGACAGATCGTCACTTGGCTTTGGCTTGTGCGTCGCACAACGGGGCGCACATTCATACAGGTTTGGCCCAGACGTGGCTTGCCGATCTTGGCCTTGGGGATGATGACCTGCGTTGTGGATCCCAAGTGCCCCGCGATTCCGCCGCGCGGGATGATATTTTCACAGGGCGCGTGGAACGTTGCCAAGTGCACAATAATTCGCCAAATCACGCAACAACTCTGGCGGCAATGGCGCGCGCTATGGCGTGGTTTGCGTCTGCACATGAACGCGCGGATACTTTGTCTCAAGCTGCGGTAAAACTTAGATCTGCGATGATGACCTATCCTGAATTGGTGGCTGGCGAAGGGCGCGCCTGTACTGAACTGATGCGTGCTCTTGACGGGCATGTGGCGCTTAAAACGGGGGCTGAGGGCTATTTTATTGCAATCATTCCAGATCGAAAGCTCGGTATAGCGCTAAAAATCTCTGATGGTGCGACACGGGCCAGTGAATGCGCGATCACAGCGCTGTTGGTTGGGCTTGGGGTGCTTGCGGCCGATCATCCTGTTGCGTTGCGTTTCATGTCACCGAAATTACTTAATCGACGCGGCATCGAGTGTGGTTATATTCGACCTTCTGCCGATTTGTTGACATGATCGTTCTGTTCAATAAACCTTTTAATGTGCTGTCACAATTCACCGATAAAGGGGTACATGCATCACAGCGCCAGACGCTTTCCGATTATATCTCGATACCCAGTGTCTATCCTGCGGGTCGCCTTGATCGCGACAGCGAGGGCTTGTTGATATTGACCGATAATGGTCGTGTGCAATCACGTATTTCAGATCCGCGCTATAAATGGGAAAAAACATATCTGGCCCAAGTCGAAGGTACCCCAACGGACGCTGATCTTGCCGTGTTGCGTGATGGTGTGACGCTAAACGATGGACCTTGTCGCCCTGCAGTGGTGCGCGTGATCCCAACGCCCAAACTTTGGGATCGTGATCCGCCGGTGCGTTATCGAAAATCTGTGCCAGACTCATGGATTGAAATAACAATTACCGAAGGCCGCAACCGTCAGGTCCGCAGAATGACAGCGGCGGCGGGATTTCCGACATTACGACTTGTTCGCTGGCGCATCGGAGATTGGACGCTTGATGATATCGCAGTGGGTGAACACAGAATCATTAAATAAAATGCGCGGGCTTTTGGCCCGCGCGTTGATAAGATAACGACGTCATCCGAATATGCAGACGGCTATTAAATCGCCTTAGGCTGCAATTCTACGTATGCATCATATTGGGACAGAAAGATCTTTCCTGTCATCTCTTCTAAGAAATGGCTCCGTTTCAGGCGATCCATGACAGGGCCTTTGACTTCTGACATGTGTAATTTGATGCCCAAATCCTTAAGGCGGAGGTTAATGGCCTCTAGGCTTTCCAAGGCACTCATGTCGATTTCATTTACAGCTGAACACATCAAGACAATGTGACGGATCGGTTGATCACAAGCGATGCGGTCGTATACTAAATCCTGCAAGAATGAGGCGTTTGCAAAATACAGCGATTCATCAATTCGTAACGTTACCACCGAGGGGTGAGTTTCGACATTATGACGGTTGATGTTGCGGAAATGCTGTGTGTTTGGCACCAACCCAACCTCTGCGACGTGCGGTTTTGAGGTTTTGTACAAGAACAATCCGACAGACAGGATGACACCCGCAGACACGCCAACCTCGACACCCATACCCAAAGTAAGGACAATGGTTGCAAACACCGCAACAAAGTCAACTTTGGAATAGCTCCATGTTTTTTTGAGAATTGAAAAATCGACCAAGGACAGAACCGCAACAATGATCGTTGCCGCCAGTGTCGCCTTTGGAAGGAAGTACAACAATGGGGTCAAAAGCAATGCGGCCAGACCAATGCCGATCGCGGTGAATGCACCTGCTGCTGGCGTTTCTGATCCTGCGTCAAAGTTCACAACGGACCGCGCAAAGCCACCCGTGACGGGGTATCCACCCGAAATTGCCGAGGCGATGTTTGATGCACCAAGGCCAACCAATTCTTGATCTGGGATAATACGTTGACGTTTTTTGGCCGCCAATGTTGATGCGACTGACACCGATTCAACAAACCCGATGATCGAAATTAAAAGGGCCGAGATAAACAGCTGACCCCACAAAGATGGGCTAAAACTGGGCAGTGTCAGTGGTGGCAAACCGGTCGGTACGTCACCAACGATTTTCACGCCTTTGTTTTCAAGATCAAACACAAAGACCACCAATGTGGTTGCGACCACTGCACCAACGGGGCCAGCTTTCGCCAGAATATCGGCCAAGCGTGGCTTTAGCCCGAATGATAACAAAACTGGTTTCAATCCTTTGCGAACCCAGAATAGAAACGCAACCGTGATCAAGCCAATCGCCATCGTGACCGGGTTAGTCGCATGCTGGTTTTCAAAGAGGGAATGGATCAATTCAACTAAATTGTCGCCGCCCGCTTGGATGCCAAGAATGTGTTTTAGCTGGCTTGTTGCGATCAAAACACCTGATGCGGTGATAAAGCCCGCAATCACGGGATGTGACAAAAAGTTCGCCAAGAAACCCAAGCGCAACACACCAAGTACGGCCAAAATGACACCTGATATAAATGCTAGGGTTCCGGCCGCAATCGCGACTTCGGCTGGTGTCGAAAGACCTAAATTGCCAATCGCTGCAGCTGTCATCAATGAGACGACCGCAACCGGTCCCACCGCAAGAGCGCGTGACGTCCCGAAAATGGCATAGGCCACCAAAGGTAAGATTGACGCATACTTATTTCCTTTACCGGTGCGCGGACGCATCTGCGCCCGTTCGGTTTTAGCCTTGTGCGGCGTTGAAAAGAATGGAGGATCTATTGCCGCTGCGGCAATACGCCAATACTGGCTGTGGCAGTGCTTTTAAGCTGTCCGCCATTTCTGCAACTTGGTTTGGCGTGGGCATTCCGACAACAGGAATGTATGCGACGGAAAGGCCGGCGGCTTCTGCTGCTGCTTTGATATCTGCAAACACTGGCTGATCCGCTGTTTCATAGTCGGGACGATTGCAAATAATGGTTTTATAACCTGCTTCTGCGATGGCAGACACATCGTCGACAGAGATCTGTGCTGTAACGGCGAATTCGTCGGTCAAAGGCATTACGTTCATGATTGAGCCCTTTCAAATTTAACTGAGTCCTTGCCTATATATTCAAAAACTCGAATGAATGAAAGCAGAAAATTCGCCTTGGGTAAATTAAAACTTAAACGGTCCTGATATTACTGGGCCGATCCAAGGTTTAGCCCAGTAATATTTAGGTATTTAAGATTTAGGCCGCCGAGAAACCCGCGTCTAAAGCGGACAGAATTTGGTTTACCTCGGCCTCGGTGATTACCAAAGGTGGCGACATCAGGATGTTGTTTCCACCCAAACGCACCATCGCGCCATTGTCATAAGCGGTCTTGTGAATGCGTTTCATCGTTGCCAAATCCATCGGTGTTTTTGACCCTTGGTCGGATACCAATTCGATTCCTGTCATCAAACCATGGCCCCCACGTACATCGCCGACGATATTGTGTTTGGCCGCTAATGCTTTGACGCCTTCGAACAATTGCGCACCACGTGCCGCTGCGTTCACTTTCGTATCTAAGCGTAATGTTTCATTTAGCGTCGCTGTTACCGCAGCCGCGCCAACGGGGTGGGCGGAATAGGTGTAGCCGTGGAAAATTGCGGCATTGCCGGATGTATCGTTTTCGAACACTTCAGCGACTTTTTCACCAATTAACGCGGCACCGACCGGGAAATAACCCGAAGTAATCCCTTTGGCCATCGACATCAAATCAGGCTTTACACCCCAATGGCGTGCGCCAGACCAATCGCCGGTGCGACCAAACCCCGTGATCACTTCGTCAGAGATCATTAAAATTCCATGACGATCGCAAATGTCGCGCATCAATCCCATAAAGCTTGCATCAGGAACAATCACGCCGCCCGCACCCTGGATCGGTTCCATGATAAAGGCTGCAATCGTGTTTGCACCTTGGAATGCGATTTCGTCTTCAAACGCGGCTGCAATGTTTTGCGCCAATTTTGCAGGATCGGTTTCATTGAACGGATTGCGATATGTATATGGAGCAGGCAAATGATAACAGCCTGGCAGCAAGGGTTCATAGTTGATGCGGAACCGATTGTTGCCGTTCACGGACGCGCCACCAAAATGGGTTCCGTGGTATCCTTTTTTCAATGAGATGAATTTTGTACGTGACGTTTCACCACGCACAACATGGTACTGACGCGCTAGGCGTAAACAGGTTTCGACCGAATCCGATCCGCCAGACGTAAAGAACACGCGTGACATGCCATCCGCTGCGAACATATCGCGCACCAAATACGATGCCTCGATCGCGGCTGGGTTAGAGGTTCCTGAAAACGCCGAATAATACGGCAGATCATATAGTTGTTTGCTGATCGCTTCTTTGACCACATCGTTGGAATAACCAAGGTTGACGCACCATAGGCCACCAACAGCATCGACGACTGTGTTTCCATCAATATCGGTGATCGAACTGTCTTTTGCAGATGTAATCACCGTTGGCGGATGCGCCAAAGAATCGGCAGGGTGCCCCATCGGATGCCACATGTGTTTTGCGTTGTTTTCTTTGATAAAGTTGTTGTCTTTCATCCTGGTGACCTTTCAACGATCATAATTTGATCAAATTTTATGACTTTCTAATAGACTGTCCAGCAAAAAGCAATCTCTCAGGTGCTGGACTTGGGCTGTATCACGGTGTACTCATCGCCATTATGGCAAAACCAAAATCCGATCCAAACTATAAAATCATAGCTGAAAACCGTCGGGCGCGTCACGATTACGCGATCGAAGATGATTTGGAATGTGGTATCGTTTTAATGGGATCCGAGGTGAAAGCCCTGCGCATCGGTAAGGCCAATATAGCGGAAAGCTACGCCCACGTCGATGAGGGCGAGCTGTGGATGGTGAATTCGTATATATCCTCTTATGAACAGGCCCGTACCTGGGGTCATGAAGAACGCCGCAAGCGTAAACTATTGGTTTCCAAACGGGAACTGGCGCGATTATGGTCCGATACACAACGCAAAGGCATGACAGTCGTGCCGCTGGTTATGTATTTCAATCATAAAGGCTTTATCAAGCTTAAGATTGGGATCGCAAAGGGCAAGAAAAACCACGACAAGCGCGCGGATGCTGCCGAAAAAGATTGGAACCGCCAAAAACAACGCTTGTTAAAGCAGGGCGATTGACCGACACGCCTCGGGAATTTTTGGCGCAGTTTCCCCTAAAAGCAGATACGCTCTGTCCCTAGTATTGCCCCTGTCTAAACGTAAGGGGGCAGACTATGGAACTTTTAATTTCATTGATCGCAGGTGCGGTCGGGGGCAATGCGGCGGGTAAAGCAATTCCTTCATTGAACCAAGGAACACTGATCAATTCCTTGTCAGGTATTGTGGGCGGCGGTCTTGGGGGCACTTTGTTGGGTATGCTGGGCGCGCCTGATATGGCGGGTGCGATGGGCGGTGCTGCTGGATTGGACATTGGTTCGATCATAGGCCAATTGGCGGGCGGCGGCGTCGGTGGCGGTGTCGTTATGGCCGTGGTCGGTATGATCCGGTCAAGAATGGGCTAAAATCGTCAAAAAATAGAGGGGTTGGCGACCAATTTTTGCCTCCAACTCTTGCCACATTGAAGATCGAGTAGTAGGCAGACCCTAGGCTATCTAGGGGCGCACTATGATTGATAATCCAAAAACATTGGTGTCGACACAATGGTTGGCAGATCACATTAAAAATCCAGACCTGCGTATTCTGGATGCATCGTGGTATTTGCCGCAGATGGGGCGTGACGCAAAAGCGGAATACGATGCCGCTCATATCCCCGGCGCACGATTTTTCGACATTGACGATATTTCCGATCATCGGTCCGATTTGCCGCATATGGTCCCGCCTGTCGAAAAATTCATGTCGCGCATGCGTGCAATGGGCGTTGGTGATGGCCACCAAGTTGTTGTTTACGACGGTGAGGGTGTGTTTTCCGCTGCGCGCGTTTGGTGGTTGTTCCGATTAATGGGACAAATGAATATCGCCGTATTGGATGGCGGTCTGAAAAAATGGATTGCCGAGGGACGCGACGTCGAAGACATGCCGCCAATGATCCGTGATCGCCATATGACAGTGCGCCGCCAAAACCATATGGTAAAAGACGTGACGCAGGTCGCATCGGCATCAAAGCTTGGTGATTATGAAATTCTAGATGCGCGCGCACCTGGTCGGTTCCGCGGCGATGAACCTGAACCCCGCGCTGGTCTACGTGCAGGCCATATCCCTGGATCAAAAAACGTATATTTTCGCTCATTGCAAAATGAGGATGGAACAATGAAATCACCTGACGCGCTGCGACAAGCTTTTTTGGATGCTGGCGTCGACCTAAACAAACCCGCAATCACCAGCTGTGGATCAGGCGTCACTGCCGCGATCTTATGTCTTGGGCTTGAGCTGATCGGGAAAACAGATCATTCGCTTTATGATGGCAGTTGGGCGGAATGGGGGATGTTCCCAACCGTGCCTGTCGCAACCGGAGAGAACTAATGTTCGAAACACTGAAAGAACAACCCGCGGATAAAATTCTGGCGTTGATGCAGATGTTCAAAGAAGATCCGCGCGCCGATAAAATCGACCTTGGCGTCGGTGTTTACAAAGACGCGTCAGGCCACACGCCAATTAT
>RFZH01000078.1 GCA_009920815.1 Paracoccaceae bacterium | reverse complement strand
ACTTCGATACGGGTAAGTGAGGACGTCTTCGTTTCACCACGAATGCGATAGCCGACGGTTTGGCCAATGGTTTCTCCGAGGGTTTCTGCCATACGTTGTGCGGCGTTGCGCGCCGCCAATCGGCGCGGCTCAAGCATGATGATTTTTCCTGACAGTTGGCCGCTTTGTAAAAGGGTGATTGGGATGACCGTGGTTTTGCCGGCCCCAGGTGGTGCGCATAAAACAACACGTCTTGAGGCACGTATGGCATCAAGAAACGCGCCGCGGACGCTGTTTATGGGCAAATCATCTTTCACAAGTGATGTTATCTACGAACAAATGCCGCACGTCCACGCACAGATTTTACGTCAAAGCGTTCAGCGCGGTATAAATCCCCAGTTTTTACGTATGTCATTGTGAATGGAAAATTTGTCCCATCCTTTAATTCTGCCTTGGAAAAGCCGCCAATACGTTGATAATTCCCATCACATATGACCTTGTTTCTAGATGTGCGTGGACCGGCCAGCGTGATCAACACATTTCGCGCGCCGTCGAAAATATCAACCTTTTGTTTGCATAAATCTTCAGGGCTCTGATCTTCAAGAACCAAAAAGATTGCCGTCATTGGGTCAACTTTCCCTTGTTGTGTGTTTGGGTTTAGCCAATGCGGTTTTGGTAATTTGGGGGACTTTACGCGAATCTTTGAACCAGAATAGGTAATTGATTTCTCTTCTTGTCGCTTTCCGGTGTCCGAGATTTCCGAATATAGGCGTGGTTGGTATTTGCCATCTTTGACGTTGCCCGACACCGAAACGTCAAAGCGAAATGTTGTCATTGATGCCACAACACCCGTTGGATAAAGTTTTCCGGCCGCAGAATATTGGTCGCCTTTTGTGCGGACCGAGTATTTTAATTCCCCCGCTTTTATGCCGAGTAAATGGACATCAAACAAATAATCGGTGGTTTCTGCCAAGCTCGGCGCACCGCTTAGAGAGAAGGCAAGGGAGATCAAAGAGACTGTTCGTCCAAATTTTTTAATCATTTCACACTCAATTGCAGAATTGCATGTTGGGCATTTCAACCATAAACAAGGCAAGAAATGTTCAATGACGTCAACCTCAGCGTCTCATACTATGCGGAAAGCTGCCGAAACCATGCAAAATATCGATGAATTGGCAACAAAATTAATCGACGGGGACCGACGCGCGCTGTCGCGCGCAATTACCTTGGTCGAAAGTTCGCGCAAAGATCATCGCGAAAGTGCGCTTGAGTTGATTGACTTGGTTGGCAAGGCAAATCGTCAGGCGCTTAGGATTGGTTTGTCTGGTACGCCGGGTGTTGGCAAATCCACCTTTATCGAAAGTTTTGGAACTTTTCTGATCGAACAGGGGCTGCGTGTTGCTGTTTTGGCCGTTGACCCAAGCTCTGCGCGATCGGGTGGATCAATTCTGGGTGACAAGACTAGAATGGATCATTTGTCGCGTAATCCAGACGCTTATATTCGGCCGTCGCCTAGTCAATCGCATCTAGGCGGCGTTGCACGTCGTACGCGGGATGCGGTTACACTGTGCGAAGCATCAGGGTTTGACGTTGTTTTGATTGAAACCGTTGGGGTAGGGCAGTCCGAAACGATTGTTTCTGAAATGTCCGATTTATTTTTGTTATTGCTTGCCCCAGCTGGCGGCGATGAATTGCAAGGCGTCAAGCGTGGAATCATGGAGATGGCTGATATCATCTTAGTGAACAAAGCCGATGGCGACTTAAAGCCTACCGCGATACGCACATGTGCAGATTACGCAGGGGCATTGCGATTGCTGCGAAAGCGACCACAGGATCCACAGGGCTATCCCCTGGCAATGACCGTGTCGGCAATCGAAGAAATAGGTCTAGCAGACGCATGGGAAAAGATGACCGGTCTGGTCGATTGGCGCAGGCAACAGGGGTTCTTTGATCGTCGTCGCGTGGAACAAGCACAGTTTTGGTTTGCCGAGGACGTCCGCCAAGGCCTGTTGGCGACGCTGGAACAAGGTGAGACGCGTCGTCAGATGGCAGAGCTTGCGACACAGGTTGGTCAGGGTGTATTGACGCCAGCGCGTGCCGCGGCACATATCCTTTCAGTTCTAAAACGACGCATGTAATTTTAGGGCGGCGATTCGCTTGATCAATTGGGTGAAACACGGCCTGCATTATAATTGGCTAAAAATACCTGTGCAAAAACCCCATCCCATATGATTTTGTGCAAATTCTGCCCTTAGACCGCTTGACGATGTTCCACATTCCCCCTAGAAGCACGAAACAGAATTTTGGCGCGGCCCCTTAGCGGCGCCTTTTTATATTGGTCAGTTTCGGCTGACTGTAACACTTGAACGAGGTATCTGACATGTCGCGCCGTTGCGAACTGACTGGAAAAGGCCCAATGACTGGCAACAATGTCAGCCATGCCAACAACAAAACTCGCCGTCGTTTTCTGCCAAACCTGAACGACGTAACTCTGCAGTCCGAAACATTGGGCCGCGGTTTCAAACTGCGCATTTCTGCCGCTGCTCTACGCTCTGTTGATCACCGTGGTGGTCTTGATGCGTTCTTGGCAAAAGCGAAAGACGTTGAATTGTCTGATAACGCGCTAAAAATCAAAAAAGAGATCGTTAAGGCACAAGCGGCAACCGCTTAATTGGCTGCGACAATCTGGTGTTTGAAAACCCTGTCCCGTTCGGGCAGGGTTTTTTTGTGAACTAGGGAAAATAACTGTGCCTGCCGCGCGTAATCTTGTGATATGGATAACGGTCTCGCTGATTTTTGTCGGCGCGTATTCGATTGCGTCGGCCCGCCCCTTGATGCGCGATATTGCCGGGCAAATTGTTCTGTGCACGGGGCATGGTCCAGAAACTGTTTTTGTCGATCAATACGGCAATCCGGTGGATGCTGGCCCAATATGCCCCGAATGTTTGGTGTCTCTGTCTGATATGGGCTTAATGCTGCAGTGTCTGCCGCAGCCCGCCAGATCAGTCAGCACTGTTTATTTCCATGACAAAACGCAGGGGCTTGATACGCAAAGCGTTGTTCGTGCGATGCCGCGGGGGCCACCACGCACCCTTTAACCCAATGCATGTAGTTTTGAGGATAAAGGAGATAGGTATGACCCTCGTAAAAATACTGGCGAGTGCGCTCGCAATGATCGCTATAAGCGCAACAGTGACATCAGCAGACGGAATCACAATTAACGACGCCTACGCGCGGTCTGCAGGAAAAACCGCAAAAGCAGGCGCTGCATTTTTTATGATAGCGAATGATTCTGACCAAGAGGATCGGTTGATCGACGTAATGTCATCCGCTGCAAAAAAGGTTGAATTGCATACCCACGTTGATCAAGGCGATGGCGTCATGAAAATGGTTCATGTCAAAGAGGGCTTTAGCATTCCTGCAGGTGGGCAACATTTGCTTAAACGCGGCGGTGATCATGTGATGTTCATGGGTTTAAATAGTGTTTGGTCAACAGGCGATGTCATTCCAGTGACGCTGTTCTTTGAACGGGCCGGTCAAGTTACGATTGACGTTATCGTCGACCTTGAGCGTCACGACACGATGCAGCACTGACGCTAAACATAGTGGATCGTTTGGCGCGTATATTATTTGTCTGCACTGGTAACATTTGCCGTTCGCCTGCAGCCGAAGTAATATTGCGCACTAAACGGCCTGACGTGTTGGTTGACAGCGCTGCCATGGGGCCGTGGCATATCGGTGAACCGCCATATTCCCTAATGCAAGATTTGGCTGCAAAGCGCGGTTATGATATGTCTGTGCTTTCGGCTCGTCTTGTGGATGTGGCAGATTTTAGCGCGTTCGATTTGATCGTCGCGATGGATCAGTCTCATCTTGACGGGCTAAAGACCATTTGCCCACAGGCTGAGCGTAACAAAATTGTTAAAATGGGTGCCTTTGCATCTGGGTCATGGCGGGATGCGGATGTTCCCGACCCATATTATACCCGAAATTTTGATGAAACCTTGGACATTTTAGAGAATGCAATTGAAGGTTTGATTTTTTATCTGGACCGCTTGAAGGTGTAATTATCGGATTTGCACAGGCTGCATAGCTTTGGACCGCTAAAAGGCTTGGCTTTTGCAGGAAAGCGGCGTATAGCGCCACCTTGATCGTCAAAGGAATACACCATGCAAGGAAGCGCAAATTTAAACGTCATGATGAAAGCCGCCCGAAAAGCGGGCCGGTCGCTGTCAAAAGACTTTCGCGAGGTTGAAAACCTGCTTGTGTCGCGTAAAGGAGCAGCAGATTTTGTGACGCGCGCTGATCTGGCAGCAGAAAAAATTATCCGCGAAGAATTGATGGAAGCACGTCCGACTTATGGTTTTTTAGGCGAAGAAACTGGGGAAGTTGAAGGCCAAGACCCAACGCGTCGTTGGATTGTTGACCCTTTGGATGGCACAACGAATTTTTTACATGGTCTGCCCCATTGGGCCGTTTCAATTGCATTAGAACACAAAGGCCAGATCGTTGCCGGTGTTGTGTACGATCCTACAAAAGATGAATTATTTTTTGCAGAAAAAGGTGCAGGCGCGTGGATGAATGAAACGCGCATTCGTGCGTCGGTCCGCCATCGCATTGACGAAAGCATTTATGCTACGGGTATCCCCTTTGCGACCCGTCCTGAATTGCCGGCGACACTAAAAGATTTGGCAGCTTTGATGCCTGCTTGTGCGGGCGTACGTCGCTTTGGTTCTGCATCTTTGGATTTGGCCTATGTTGCTGCAGGTCGTTTTGACGGGTTCTGGGAACGTGATCTACGGGTTTGGGATATGGCTGCGGGCATCGTGATTGCCAAAGAGGCTGGCGCAATTGTTGAAGGCATTGCACCCGATACCAATCCGCTGGAAAGCGAAGATATCCTAGTTTCGAATGAACCTCAGTTTGAAAAATTCTCCAAATTTTTCCGAACATAAACCAAGCGATATTTGTAAAAAAAGGTGGGACTTTCGGTCCCACCTTTTTTTGTGCGCGATCACATCGAGCGCGGGCTAATGTCCACCTGCCAAAAGTGAGGCATTGCCGCCGGCTGCTGTTGTGTCGATACAGATGTGGCGCTCAGAACAGGCGTGGGCGCGGTCTGGTCGCCCTGTAATAAGTGGGATAATCGCACCTTCGCGGCGCGATAGCGCGGTCGCCATGGCACGGCCAGTTTCTTCATCGCCCCACCAGATAACCCCACCGATCACGTCCAGCGTTGCAAGCATTTCTATATCAAATTCCCAGTTCGCGATCACGGGCGTTCCGCCGAGTTCTTTGATCATCTTGGCTTGTTCGAGCGCGGATGCATCCGAGGGACCCACGCACAAAATCGCGTCACGTGAATGTGTTTTTAAGATGTTACTTTCACCCGTAGGCCCTGGCAGGGTCGTGACTGTTTCTGCGTCATTCTTTTTGGCTGCTGCAACCAGTGCACCCAAGCTTTGGGCTGCGGGTGTGGCTGCCCGTTTTGCTGGATCATGGGGCGCAGAATGTTTCAAGAACCGTCCAAGGTAATTTGGACCGCCCGCTTTTGGGCCTGTGCCAGAAAGCCCTTCACCCCCAAAGGGTTGACTGCCGACAATTGCACCAATTTGGTTGCGGTTGACGTAAATATTGCCGGCATGGATGCGATCAGAGATGGTTTGCACCCGATCATCGATGCGGGTCTGTAGGCCAAAGGTTAGCCCGTACCCAGTTGAATTAATCGCCTCAATGACCGCGTCTAATTCATCTGCATTGAATGTACAAAGGTGTAACACTGGGCCAAAGATTTCACGGTCTAGATCTGCGATTTCATTGATCTTAATCAGTGTCGGCGCAATAAAGTGTCCGTGATTTGGGGTTGGCGTTTCAAACAGAACTGTGCCTTTTGCACGGTGGCGATCGATGTGATCCTGAATGTCCTTTTGGGCTTCCGCATCTATGACAGGTCCCACATCCGTCGAGATGTGCCACGGATCACCGATTGATAGCTCTTTCATTGCACCAATAAGCATTTTGGTGAATTCAGGAGCAATGTCTGATTGGACATAAAGACATCTCAGGGCTGAACATCTTTGACCCGCTGATTGAAACGCGCTTTCGATAATCGCGGCGACTGCTTGTTCTGGCAAAGCGGTGCTATCAACAATCATTGCATTTAACCCACCTGTTTCGGCGATTAATGGCGCGCCAACAGGGCCAAATTTTGCCATTGATTTTCGGATCAGGTGTGCGGTTTGGGTTGAACCTGTAAATGCAACGCCGTTGACATCTGGTGATGCAGTCAACACTGCACCAATATCACCTGCACCAGGCAAGAGTTGCAACGCTGTCCGCGGAATACCTGCCTGATGCAAAAGTTCTGTAACACGTGTTGCGATCAACGGGGTCTGTTCCGCTGGTTTCGCGATCACGGCATTGCCCGCGGCGAGGGCAGCTGAAATCTGTCCGGTGAAAATCGCCATAGGAAAATTCCACGGTGAAATGCAGACAACCGTTCCCAATGGTGTTGCGTCAGATGTTTGCCCCGCATAATACCGCAAGAAATCTACGCCTTCGCGAATTTCAGCCACCGCATCCTTAAGTGTCTTGCCAGCTTCTCGCGTCAAAAGCGCAAAGATTTCTCCAAAGTGATCTTCGATAAGGTCCGCAGCACGGTTCAAGACATTTGAACGCTCTTGGGCTGGCGCACCCCATACCCCTGCCGAGGCGAGGGCGACTTTTACATCGGCGGCTTGGGCCCAACTGATCGTACCAACCGTGTCCAGCCCATCAGCTGGATTAAGAATTGATCCCTCGGGAGATTTTTCGACCGGTCCAGCCAATAGCGGCAGCCCATTCCATTGCGTTGTTCTAAAGGCGTCGCGTGCATTATCGATTGCCGTCAGCGTTGAAATATCGAAAAGGTCGAAACCCTTTGAATTAGGCCGATTGGGCGCAAATAAATCTGTCCCACGCGTGATCGTGTCATTGGTATTAATGTTGTCAAATGGATCCGCTGCGACAACGCTGGCGGGTACAGATTCATCCACGATTTGGTTGACAAAGCTGCTATTCGCACCATTTTCCAGCAATCTGCGCACAAGATATGCCAACAAATCACGATGTGCCCCAACGGGCGCATAGATGCGGCACTTGGTGCGTTCAGTATTCAAGATAATGTCGTGTAGCGTTTCGCCCATGCCATGCAAGCGTTGAAATTCAAATGCATCTTTGTCGTTTGCCATATGTAAGATTGCAGCAACGGTATGCGCGTTATGTGTTGCGAATTGTGGGTAAATACGGTCTGTCATCGACAACAATTTTCGGGCATTTGCAATATATGACACATCTGTTGCTGCCTTGTCGGTATATACCGGAAAGTCTGCCAAACCCGCGACTTGGGCCCGTTTGATTTCAGTATCCCAATATGCGCCTTTGACGAGGCGGATCATAATTTTACGATCAAGCTGCGTAGCCAGGTCATATAGATAATCGATAGCAAACGCAGCCCGTTTACCATATGCTTGAATGACGATGCCAAAGCCATCCCATCCACGCAATGCAGGTTCGGATAGAACCGCTTGGATGATGTCCATGGACAAAGATAAGCGATCTGCTTCTTCGGCATCAATGTTTAAACCCATTCCAGCAGATTTTGCCAATAAAGCCAACGACCGTAGTCGTGGAACCAATTCCTCCATGACGCGCGCGCGCTGGGCGACCTCGTACCTTGGGTGAAGCGCCGAAAGTTTCACCGAAATGCCCGGATTTTTGCGGATATCATCATGTACGCACGCATCTGCTATTGCAGTGATAGCCCGAGAATATGATAAGTGATACCGCGTCGCGTCCGCATCAGTGCGTGCGGCTTCGCCCAACATGTCGTAAGAATAGGTATAACCCTTTTGTTCCATCTTGGCGGCACGCGTCATCGCAGATTGAATGGTTTCACCCAAGACAAACTGACGCCCCATTTCTTTCATAGCGCGTGATACTGCGGTCCGAATGACAGGCTCGCCAAGGCGTTTCACAGCTGCCTTTAATGTTCCAACGATCCCTTGGTTTTCGTCGTTCAAAACGGATCCCGTTAACATAAGTGCCCATGTGGACGCATTCACCAATGGCGACGTTGAATGCCCCATGTGCTTGCCCCAGTCAGAGGGTGCGATTTTATCTTCGATAAGTGCATCGATGGTTTCTGCATCAGGCACCCGCAACAAAGCTTCGGCAAGGCACATAAGGGCAATTCCTTCGTCTGTGGATAGCCCGTATTCGGCCAGAAATACCTCCATCAAGCCTGGCTTGGTGCTTTGGCGAATTTTTGTGACAAGGTTTGCCGCCGCGTGTGAGATGCGCTCGCGATCCGTTTGGCTAAGGCCGGCTTGCGTAATCAGCGTCTTGATCAACTCAGCCTGATTTGCATAGGTCTGCGTATCGATCAGATTGCGAATGGGTTGGGCAACGTCGCGTGGCATTTTAGGTCTCCTATTTTCTATTTTCCTAGTATAACCTGAATTAAATGATATTATTTCCTTATAAAGATAATTAGGGGTATCAAAATGTCCGAAAATGATGATGAAAACAGTCCAAACGCATTTCAGGGGTTGGACCGATTTGATCATGCGATTCTGGCTGCTTTGGGTCAAGACGGACGTATGAGCATCACAAATCTTGCGCAAAAGGTGGGATTGTCAAAATCTCCAACCCAAGCACGGCTGCGCCGGTTGGAAAGAGACGGGTTCATTTTGGGGTACCGCGCGATGGTAGACCCCATCAGATTAGGCATGGACCATGTTGCTTTTATCGAAGTTCGGCTCAGCGACACCCGCGAAAATGCGTTGGATGCGTTTAACAAAGCGGTCGCAAAAATTCCCGAGATAGAAGAAGCGCATTTGATTGCAGGGAATTTTGACTATTTAATGAAGGTACGGACACGAAGTATGCGCGATTATCGGCTTGTCTTGGCTGAAAAGATATCAACTTTGCCTTTTGTGGCAAGCACGTCGACATATGTTGCTATGCAAGCTGTAAAAGAAGACGTTTCCGCCGAATTTGGGTAACCTGACCTCTTTACACCGTCGCGAAACCGTCTATGTTCGCATCCGTGCCCTCGTGGTGGAATGGTAGACACAAGAGACTTAAAATCTCTCGGCTGTAAGGCCGTGCCGGTTCGAGTCCGGCCGAGGGC
>RFZH01000077.1 GCA_009920815.1 Paracoccaceae bacterium | reverse complement strand
GACGGCATTTGCACGCCGTTAAACCAGTTTTTCTTGACCATAGTATAGCCTGCCGCATCCTGAATGGAAATGCGTTGCCCCACTTTGATTGGTTCAGGGAAATTGAATTCGCCGAAAATATCGCCCGCCAGACAGGATTTGCCGCAGATCATCCATGGATGATCGCCCGTCACCGTCATCCGCGCGGGTTCTCGGTAAATCAGCAGGTCCAGCATATGCGCCTCGATTGAACTGTCGACAATAGCCAAATCTTTGCCGTTGTTCATCGTGTCCAACACCGTCAGCTCAAGCGTGGTTGATTTGGTAATCGCCGCTTCGCCCGGTTCAAGGTAAACCTGAACGCCGTATCGGTCGGCAAAGCGTTTCAGGCGGTCCGCCAACTTATCCAGCGGATAATCGTCGCCTGTGAAATGGATGCCGCCGCCTAAGCTGATCCAATTCATGCGGTCGATCAAATGGCCGAACCGTTGTTCAATCAAATCAAGCATCGCCGAAAACCGATCAAAGTCGCCGTTTTCGCAGTTGTTATGGAACATGAACCCGCTGATCTGATCAACAAATGGTTCAATCACCGCGGCGTCATGTTCGCCCAAACGTGAATAGGGGCGCGCAGGGTCGGCCAGATCAAAGCTGGATGTTGATACGCCCGGATTCACCCGCAGGCCCCGCACGTGGTTTTTTGACTGTTCGTCAAAGCGCTGTAGCTGGCCGATGGTGTTAAAAATCACCTTGTCGGAATTGGCCAGAACCTCGTCCATTTCTTTGGGGTCCCACGCGACCGAATAGGCATGCGTTTCGCCCGCAAACTTTTCGCGGCCCAACTTGACCTCGAACAGGGACGACGATGTCGTGCCGTCCATATATTCGGACATCATGTCAAACACGGACCACGTGGCGAAACATTTCAACGCCAATAATGCCTTGGCCCCGGAATGTTCGCGCAGCCATGCAATTTTCTCCATGTTGCGCAGCAACAAGGATTTGTCGATCAAGTAATAGGGAGTTTCAATCATGGTCAGTATCCCCCAAGGAAAAGGACCCAACAACGTTGGACAGCGTTAAACAGAGCCGTCCCCTAACGTAGATAGATTGACAAAGCAATCGGTTTTTCTGTCCTTGCAGGGCAAAGAGTTGAAAATGCCGCGCATAGTGTACCGTTGGTCCGGCGATGCGCGGCAATTATCAAACATTGTGCAGATACAGGTCAAAATCGATTTCGGATATGGTTGATTGCACGCGGAAATATTCCGCCTCTTTTACAGATACGAACGTGTTATGCAGTTGCTCACCCAAAGCATTTTTCAAGAATTCAGAATTGCGCGCCATTTCGATGGCATGATGCCAATCGACAGGCATACGGGGATCTGGTTCTATTTCATATCCATTTCCCCGCACTTCAGCACTTGGCATTTCTTTGGATTTTAAACCGTGTATCATACCAGCCAGAATTGAAGTCGCCACCAGATATGGATTTGCGTCAACACCTGAAAGACGATGTTCAATGCGGCGGGCTTTGATTTCGCCTGCGGGCACCCGCAGGGCGACAGAGCGATTGTTCACCCCCCATGTTGTCGAAATCGGCGCATAGCTTTTTTGTGCGAAACGGCGCCATGAATTGAGATGAGGCGCAAAGGTCAGCATCGTTTCCGGCATAACCTTTTGCAGGCCGGCCAAAGCATGTAGCAATTCAGGTTTCCATTCGCCTTCTACCTGTTCGGCAAAGATATTTTTGCCGTCATCATCCAGCATTGAGCAATGGAAATGCATGCCCGATCCCGCGTAATTTGCAAATGGCTTTGCCATAAAGCATGCGGTAACCCCGTGATGCCGCGCCTGCGCGCGAACGATCCGTTTCATGCGGATCAAATCATCGGCCGCTTGCATGACATCTTTGCGATAATTCAGGGTTAATTCATATTGACCTGGTGCATATTCCGAAATCACGGTTTCAGCGTCAATCTGTGCTAATTCGGCCGCCTTATAAATATCACTAAACAGCGGCATCATGCCATGCAAATGATCAACCGAGTACACTTCGGTTCTCCGCGACCGGCGCCCGTCCAAAACGGCGGCGGCAGGGCGGAAATTACCTGCGTCGTCACGTTCATTATCCAAAAGGAAAAATTCCAATTCGAACGCTCCAGCAGGGTGCAGACCCATGCCGGCCAGCTTGTCAATTTGGCGCTGTAATGCGTGGCGGGGGTCGGACCCCATCTGTTTGCCATCTAGATCATACATCGACATCAAAATTTCGCCGCGTGGTGGTGTGGTGTTGTGCAACGGAATGATTGAACCTGCAATCGGCCATGCCTTTAGATCATTGTCACCTTGATCCCAAACCAACCCTGTTTCGTCGACATCCTCGCCGCAAATGTCCAATCCCATGACGGACACAGGCATATGACGGCCTGATGTATAAAAAGGGATAAGTTCATTTCGCCGGATGATTTTGCCGCGGCCGACACCATTTGAATCGTGCAAGACTATGTCAAACGCTTCGATTTCTGGGTGTTTTTGCAAAAACGCCTCTGCTTCGGCAACGGTTGCGCCCGTTGGGTTTTGGTGTTGGGTGTTTGTCATTTTGCAAAAAGCTCCGCAGTTATTTCATCAAAGGCCGACACAAGGGCCCCGATTTGTTCGTCTGTTGTGACTGGGCTGACCAGCATCATATTGTGAAAAGGCGCGATCAAGCAACCTCGGTTCACCAAAGACAGGTGAATGGTCTTTTCAAGCTTTGGTATATGCGCCGCGGCAGCTTCTGCGCCGTCATTTAATGGGCCGGGTGCACAGATAAATTCGACGCGTGCGCCCACGCGCACCACATGCCACGGGGCACCGTGTTTTTCGATGATTTCAGACAGGTTTCTCGCCAAAATATTCGCTCCACGCTCCATGTGCGCATAGGCATCGGCTGTCATCACATGGTTGAGTGTTGCCTTGAGACAGGCAAATTGCATAGGGTTTGCAGAAAGCGTCGTCCCCATGCCCGAATGACCCGCGGGACGTTCAGCGTCATAGGCGGCAAAGCGATCGGCAATCGGCTGACGCAATCCCCATACCGCCGTTGGCATTCCACTGGCGATGGCTTTTCCGACGACAAAGATATCCGGGTCCAACCCATGCGTTCGGGTGTAACCGCCATAGCCGCTGCTGATTGTGTGGGTTTCATCAATGATCAAGATCGCGCCATAACGTGTTGCTAAATCGCGAAGACCTTGATGAAAACCGTCGTGCGGTAAAACCATGCAACTGTTGGTCATTACAGGTTCTGTTAGGATTGCCGCGATCTCGCCAGTTTTCAATGCGTTTTCCACGGCGTTTAGATCGTTGAATTCAACCGCAATTGCGGACTTTGTTAGGTCATGCAGTTGCCCCACCAATCCTGACCGCGCCTGCGTTTTGCCATCGACGCGTTCAACCATCACGTCCTCGACCGTGCCATGGTAACAGCCATTGAATACCAATATCTTTGGGCGTTTTGTTATGGCGCGGGCCACTCGGATGGCATTGCGGTTGGCATCGGTTGCCGTTGTGCAGATTTGCCATTGGAATGCGCCAAAAACATCGGTCAATGTTTTAGCCGCCTCTAGTGCATCCCGAGTTGGCAACATATAGGTAAGCCCGCGCTTGGATTGTTCTGCAATTGCCTGCGCGACAGGGGCGGGCGAGTGCCCGAAAAATGATCCCGTATCGCCCAAGCAAAAATCATTCAGAATGATTTGATCGGCCGTCTGGACGCAGGCATCATAGGCACGCTGAATGATCAATGGAAATGGCATTGACCAATCTTTCATCCAATGAAACGGTACGCCATCATAAAAATGCGTGGCACCAATGGCCTGTGCGGCTTTGCTGTTTGGGTGTGCATCGGCATAGCGCCGCGCTTCGCGATTATACAACGCATCGCATAAATCATGCGAGACGCCGCCAAGATATGTCGTTTGTCCCAAGATAGACCTATTTTGATGTTATTTTTGATCAAATATATCAGTAATGGTAATATGTCCATAAAAATATGCAAATATATTGACCATATATAGATTATCATATTTTGATCAAATTATGAGTTTTGGTAAAAGTAGGCATTGTGATTTTAGACTGATCTTGGGCCTTGTTTGGCTGTAATTCGCCAAAAACATGCCGCTTATGCATAAAATTGCTTTCTTTTCATCATTTGCCACCCGATTAAGGGTTGATCCTGACAAATGTCCCCATTACACAGGCGCAAACCTGTGTAGGCTGCGGTTTCGTGGCCTTTCTGTCTTTAAGAGGAAGTCAATGCAAGTAACAGAAACGCTGAACGAAGGCCTAAAGCGCGGCTATGCGATGGTCATCACCGCAGATGAATTGAACGCCAAAGTCGACGAGAAACTGAAAGAAGCGCAGCCTGAGATCTCGCTCAAAGGGTTCCGTAAAGGCAAAGTACCAATGGCGATGCTGAAAAAACAATTCGGCAAAAACCTGATGGGCGAAGTCATGCAGGAAACCATTGATGGCGCAATCAACGGCCATTTCACGGAATCAGGTGCGCGCCCAGCGATGCAACCAAACGTGCAAATGACCAACCAAGACTGGAAAGAAGGCGACGATGTTCATATCGAGTTTTCCTACGAAGCGCTGCCTGAAATCCCAGAGGTTGATCTTTCAAAAGTTAAATTGAGCAAACTGGTTGTAAAAGCAGATGACGCAGCGGTCCAAGAAGCCTTGGAAAACCTTGCGTCAACCGCGCAAAGTTTCAAATCGCGCCGCAAAGGTTCCAAAGCCCGCGATGGCGAGCAAGTGGTCATGGACTTTGTAGGTAAAGTTGACGGCGAAGCATTCGAAGGTGGTTCTGCAGAAGATTACCCGCTGGTATTGGGATCAAACAGCTTTATCCCAGGCTTTGAAGATCAGTTGGTTGGCGTGAAAGTCGAAGAGGTTAAAGAAGTCAACGTTACATTCCCTGCGGAATACGGCGCGGCGAATTTGGCGGGCAAAGATGCGGTCTTTACCTGCACAATCAAAGACGTAAAAGAGCCTGTCGCAGCTGAAATCGACGATGAGCTGGCAACACGTTTTGGTGCGGAAAACCTAGAAGGCCTGAAAGGTCAAATCGCTGAGCGTCTAGAAGCGGAATATGCAGGAGCCGCACGCGCTGTGATGAAACGTGAACTGTTGGACGCGTTGGACAAAATGGTCGCGTTTGATTTGCCACCGTCATTGGTTGACGCAGAAGCAAAACAAATCGCGCATCAGCTATGGCACGAAGAAAACCCAGACGTCCATGGTCATGATCACGAGGAAATCACGCCGAGCGATGAGCACAACAAATTGGCAGAGCGTCGCGTGCGTTTGGGTCTATTGTTGGCAGAGCTAGGTCAAAAAGCTGAAATCCAAGTGACAGATGCGGAAATGACCCAAGCCATCATGCAGCAAGCACGTCAATACCCAGGTCAGGAGCGTCAATTCTTTGAATTCGTTCAGCAAAACCAGCAAATGCAACAGCAGCTGCGCGCGCCGTTGTTCGAAGACAAAACAGTCGATTGGGTTTTTGAGCAAGCGAAAGTATCAGACAAAGAAGTGTCCAAAGACGATCTGCAAAAAGCAATCGACGCAATGGACGACGAATAAGATCACCTTGGATCTAAACGTTTCAAAACCGCTGCCCTTGGGCGGCGGTTTTTTAATGTGTACTAGACAGCCTGTGTATTTCTACAAAAGCTAGTGTCGCTGTCCTAACAGACGTTCAACCTTGGAAGATCCGACGCGCAGGGTGGTATACAGATCTGAGGTTGTTGTGACCTTATTGCGCAGGTCATCATCCTTTTGACTGCAGTTATTTAGCCAATAAGCTTTGGCATCATCCGTCACTGGATTGGCGTTGTGTGCCAAAAGTAGTTTGTGAATCTTGGGATAAGGATCACGATTTTCGTAATACGGACGGGTGACCAGATAGGGAACAAGGACAAACGGATTCTTTATTTCAGGGTGGTAAAACAGAAGTGTGTCAGCGATCGCCAGTTGTGACAACGCATATGGGGTGAGCCCATAGCGATCCTGCGCATTTATCCATCCTACGCCAATTTCATGATTTAAAATGATTTCGACCAAGAAATGAAAGCCACGCCCTGACGCATAATGCAGCGGTGTGCGCCCATTTTTATCTTTAACGTGCTGAACCGTATCATAACTGTGCAATGCACGTATCATATTTTGGGCTGCGGTCGCTTCTTTCTCAGCCCAGTCTTTTTCATTGCCGCCATTCAATTCACCAATAACATATATGTCGTTAGAAAAACCTGAAATTACGTCAAAGGCGCTTTGTAGTGTTTGATCTGACGCCACAGCAGGAACAGCAAAAAGCACGTTAAAAAGCGCGAAAAGCAAGCAAAATAAATTATACATTTTTCAAAGCAGTTTTAATCTGTAGATGCCGATAGCATAGAACGCCGCGGGCAATAAATCAAACGTGCTTACATGATGTACATTTACCGGCCCTTACTGCGTTTGCGCATTGGGGCGGGGCGTAGTTTCGTTTCGATATGATCGAACAGCGTTGCGACGATGTTTTTTCGCGTCGCGGCTTCGATTCCCTCAAAACCGGGGGATGAATTGACCTCAAGCACCTTAGGGCCATCTTTCGATCGCAACAAATCAACACCAGCCAATTTCAATCCAAATGCTTTGGCGGCACGCAGGGCAGTGTCGCGTTCGGCTTTGGTAATGCGAACCGATTTCGCTGTGCCGCCTTGGTGTAGATTTGACCGGAAATCACCCGCAGCCGCGGTGCGTTTGATGGATGCGACAACTCTGTTATCGATAACCAAGCAACGGATATCTTCTCCATTGGCCTCTTTCACGAAATCTTGCACCAAGAAATTTGCCTTTAGGCCGCGAAAGGCAGAAATCACCGATTGCGCGGCTTTTTTGGTTTCGGCCAAGACGACGCCTTTGCCTTGGGTGCTTTCCATCAGTTTTATGATAATTGGGGCTGATCCAACAAGGCTAATCAAACTGTCAGTGTCCTTGGGCGATGCGGCAAAGGCGGTATGCGGCATGCCAATTTTATGCAGCGCCATCAACTGATGTGCCTGCAATTTATCACGGCTGGCGGCAATCCCATTTGACCCGTTCACGCAATAGGTGCCAATCGTTTCAAATTGGCGGATTACAGCAGTGCCATATTGGGTAACAGATGTCCCAATGCGCGGAATGACAGCATCGTAACGGGGCAGGCGCTTTCCATCGTAATATACCTCAGGTGACAAGGCATTTATTTCCATATAACAACGGGTTGTGTCGATTACTTCAACAACGTGTCCGCGTTTTGTACCCTCGTCAATGAGGCGCCGTGTAGAATAGTTATCCTCGCGGCTGAGCACGGCAATGCGCAATGCGCGCGGTGGGGCGATTTTGCGCATCACCTCACCCGACAGATAGGCATCATAGCTAAGTTCTGGCTGGCAAAAGCGATCCGTTGCAGACACGGTAATCCCGTCCAGCAATGCCTGACGCCCGACCAACATATGTGACTGCATTCCTGCACGATTGGTTAGGGTTATTTCGATGGGCCAGCTTTTGCCACCGACTTCGAACGATGTTTCGATGACATAACGCATTTCACTTTCGCCGTTCGACGATGTCACTTCGCGCCGATCAATGACTGGCGCTGAACAGGCGATCACCAAATCAGGACGTTCGGGCACCGGTTGAACCATAAAGCGCACATGTGGATTGTCGGCTGTCCCAAAAGGTTCGATATCAAACGCATGCAGCGCCGAAGTCCGTGCGCCGGTGTCGATTTTCGCTTTGATCGCAGGCAATCCTAGACTGGGCAGGCTGACCCATTCTTCCCAACCAAAGGTCATTTTGTGCGGCATGGCGTGATTCCGAATTTTAAAAAAACAGAAGCCTCCGCTATATGAGAATGAGAACCGCGGCAAGGATGGAAATTTTCCCTTGGCTTTTTGATAAACTTGTTCCACATGGGGGCTATGACACAGCGTATTTCCTTTTCCCTTAATGCCACGGATGGCAAGGCACGCACAGGCGTGATTTCCACGCCGCGTGGTGACATTCGAACGCCAGCATTTATGCCCGTCGGCACTGCCGCAACCGTCAAGGCGATGATGCCAGACAGCGTTCGTTCCACGGGCGCCGATATTTTGCTGGGCAATACCTATCATTTGATGCTGCGGCCAACGGCGGAACGTATTGATGCGCTTGGTGGATTGCACAAATTTATGAACTGGGAACGACCCATCCTAACCGATAGTGGTGGGTTTCAGGTTATGTCACTGTCTGGCTTGCGCAAACTGACCGAAGAGGGCGTGACGTTCAAATCTCACGTTGATGGGTCCAAACATAACCTGACACCAGAACGATCGATGGAAATTCAACGTCTGCTGGGCAGTGACATCGTGATGTGTTTTGACGAATGCCCCGCGCTGCCCGCAGATCGGGACCGCATCGCAGACAGCATGCGGATGTCGATGCGGTGGGCCGCGCGGTCGCGCGATGCGTTCGGTGATCGTCCCGGACATGCGTTGTTCGGTATCCAACAAGGTGGATTGGAACAAGATTTCCGTGAAGAAAGCGCCAAGGCGTTAATTGACATCTGCTTTGACGGTTATGCCATCGGTGGTTTGGCCGTTGGTGAAGGGCAAGAGGCAATGTTTGGCTGTCTTGATTTTGCACCCGACATGTTGCCCGTTGATAAACCGCGTTATTTGATGGGGGTTGGCAAGCCCGATGATATCGTTGGTGCGGTGAAACGCGGTGTGGATATGATGGATTGTGTGCTGCCGTCACGGTCTGGGCGCACAGGACAAATCTTTACCCGTCGTGGCGTGTTGAATATCAAAAACGCTCGCCATCAAGATGATCCGCGTCCCTTGGACGAAGCCTGCGGGTGTCCCGCATGCCAAAACTATAGCCGCGCCTATTTGCACCATGTGTTCAAAAGCCAAGAAATCATCAGTTCGATGTTACTCACATGGCACAATCTGCGGTATTACCAAGATTTGATGCAAGACATGCGCGACGCTATTTCAACAGGCACGTTTGATGATTTTGAAAAACAATTCCATGAAAATCGCGCCTTGGGTGATATTGAACCGCTTTAGGTCAAGGCAGATTGCCCGCTTGCATAATGACGGTCCATCATATTGCGCGCGCGTTTGCCTTTGACAAAAGGGCGCGCGGGTGTGTGACATATCCCAGTCATGGTTATCAGCTCAGGAAAGATTGCATACAATTCTTGGCGGGTGGCGTTCGAAAGTGCGCGTAATG
>RFZH01000076.1 GCA_009920815.1 Paracoccaceae bacterium | reverse complement strand
ATCCAAGACATGGCGGCGCGAAATGACGATGTCAATTTCACGTGCTCCGGCTGCGACGGATGCTTCAATCTCGGCAATGCGCAGGGGCAGGGGCGATAGACCCGCGGGAAACCCCGTAGACACTGCGGCCACAGGAATATCGGTACCGCGCAGCGCATCAACCGCCGTTTCAATCATGTCGTGATAAACACAAACCGCACCGACGGTCACGTTTGATACGCCCATCGCATCCAATAAATCGCGCCGCACGGGTTGGCGCGCTTTGGAACAGAGCCTGCGGACGCGATCGGCGGTGTCATCCCCCGACAGCGTCGTCAGGTCGATACATTGGATCGCCCGCAACAGCCATGCGGCCTGATATTCTTTTTTCACGGATCGCCGCGTGCCCAATGTCGCCGCGCGACGTTCAATTGCGGATTGGTTTGCCTGTGCCGATTTTACCCAAGACAGGTCTAAATCCATCCCTGGGTTACGGGGCAAGTCGTTGTGTAAATGATGTGTCATGTCGTCCACTGTCAGACTATTTTGATGCACCGTGCCATGTGCTTTGGGTGATAGCAAGGCCCGCCCCGTCGCCTAGGTCGCGTAATCGGACCCTTCGGCATCCAGCACAGATTTGATTTCCGAAAGATGTCGTTCGTCTTGCTCTGGATATGCCTCAAGCTCTTGCGCCGTTTTTTCGGCGATATCATCGGGCAACACGCGCAAGGGTTGGCCTGTTTGTAATGCGCGGATATAGGTTTCGGCCGCACGTTCAAAATAATAGAGCCTATTAAAGGTTTCTGCGACCGTTTCACCCACGATCAAAACGCCATGATTGCCCATGATCAAGACGCGTTTTTTTGGATCTGCCAATAAGGAAGAGCATCGTTCGCCTTCTTCTTCAAACGCAAGACCGCCATAGTGATCGTCAATGACATAGCGGTTGAAAAATGTTGCACAGTTTTGGTCGATCGGCGGCAATCGGCTATCGGCAAGCGATGCTAAAACCGTTGCAAAGATTGAATGGACGTGCATAGCGCAGCGCGCATGCGGGCAATGACGATGCACCGCGCCGTGCAGACCCCATGCCGTGGGATCAGGCGCATTTGGGCCCCGCAGTGTTTCTGGGTCGTTTGCGTCAACGACAATCAAATCAGACGCCTTAATTCGCCCAAAATAGCTTTGGTTCGGGTTCATCAAAAACCGGGTGCCATCATCATTGATCGCCAATGAAAAATGGTTCGCCACCCCTTCGTGCATATTCAACCGTTCCGTCCACCGAAAGGCGGCGGCCAAATCGACGCGTTCTTGCCAATTGTCTATGTTTGCGTGTTTCATGAAAAGACGCTGCCATAGGTTGATGATTTGATCAAATGAATTCTTTGCGTTCAAAGCCGGCGCGACGGAGCCCAGACGTACCCATCGTGATCGGCGATGAATGCTTCACGTAGTCCGTGGGGTTTGTCTTTGGGCGCGGCCATGATGACCGCATCGACATTTGGACAGTTGGCACAGGCTGTGTCAGGGTCGCTGTCATAAAGGTGAATCGTTATGCCGCCCCCGCGTGGTGGCGTTTCGGGGATCAATGCATGGATCGGATTTGATGCATAGGCGGCATCGGAATGCAGCATGAAAACCTGATCACCATAAATCACAATGGCAAAGTCATCCGATACGCGGGTCGAACGGATACCGAACACGACGTTCAAAAAATCGACAGTTTTTCGTACATCTGATACCAGAAGATTTATCCCAAAGCCCCGCAAAGATGACCCAAAGGCATCTGCAGATATTATTTCCAAATTGCTGTCATCCACATGAATATCCCTTGATTGAATGACATTTGACTGACACAATGCCCGATTAAAAAAACAACCACACCTATGATCAATGCTATATAGCGTTGGTTGATAGGTCAAAGATAAAAAAGGAATAAGATGATACATAACAACCTTTCAGTTGAGACGCCCAGCACGCTGCCCTCTAAGTCATTTCACGACGCGGCGCAGGCACAACAGTACCTTGTCGAGCTCTATGCACATGCCACAAAATATCTGCGTGATCGTTTCGCCGATGTCATGGCGAACGGGCCAACCGACGTGCGGTATCGGGCGTTTTACCCCGAAATTCGAATTCAGACATCGTCGTTTGCTGTGGTCGATAGCCGACTGAGCTTTGGCCATGTGCCCGAACCTGGTATCTATGCCATTACCGTGACCCATCCCGAATTGTTCGGAAACTACCTAAAGCAACAGATTTCACTGTTACTCCAAAACCATCAAGTGCCAATTGTTATCCAATATTCTGACACACCGATCCCGCTTCATTTCGCAATGATCGGAGAGGGCGCTGTGACCATTCCTCATGACGGTGCATCTGATTTTACGTTGCGCGATGTTTTTGACGTTCCTGATTTAGCGACAACAAATGATGACATCGTCAATGGCATCGCAAAACCTGCGGCGGATGGCACCCAACCTTTGGGTGTTTTTACAGCACAGCGTGTTGATTATTCCTTGGCGCGTTTGACACATTATACAGCAACCGATCCTAAACATTTCCAGAACTTCGTGTTGTTCACCAACTATCAATTCTACGTCTCAGAATTCGAAGATTACGCGCGCAAGATGTTGGCAGATCCGGACAGCGGATACATTAGCTTTGTCAGCACGGGAAACGCCGAAATTACCACTTCGGATGGCGTGTTAGATGAACCTAGCAAAATGCCGCAAATGCCGACCTATCACCTAAAGCGGGCGGATGGGAATGGGATCACCTTGGTCAACATCGGTGTGGGGCCATCGAATGCCAAAACCGCGACGGATCACATTGCGGTTTTGCGCCCACATGCGTGGTTGATGGTTGGGCATTGCGCCGGTTTACGCAATAGCCAACGTTTGGGCGATTTCGCCTTGGCACACGCCTATTTGCGAGAAGATAAGGTTTTGGACGACGATCTGCCCGCATGGGTGCCGGTGCCGGCCTTGGCCGAAATTCAGATCGCATTGGAAACAGCAGTTGCAGATGTGACCCAGCTCTCTGGGTTTGAGTTAAAGCGCATCATGCGCACGGGCACGGTTGCCACTGTCGATAACCGAAACTGGGAATTGCGTGATAATTCGGGACCGGTTCAACGGCTATCGCAATCGCGTGCAATCGCGTTGGATATGGAAAGCGCGACCATCGCGGCCAACGGATACAGGTTCCGCGTTCCCTATGGCACATTGCTATGCGTCAGTGACAAACCGTTGCATGGCGAATTAAAGCTGCCTGGAATGGCGTCCGATTTCTATAAAACTCAGGTCTCACGTCACTTGATGATCGGAATTCGGTCGATGGAAATCCTTAGCAAAATGCCGATTGAGCGCTTGCAAAGCCGAAAATTGCGCAGTTTTAACGAAACCGCGTTCCTCTAAAGTAAGTTTTTTGGAAAAAAAGTATGTTTTTAACAAGAAAAACGCCACTATTTGTTGTGTTCCCATTCAACATTCAGTTACAACTTTGTCACGAGGCCCCATAAGTTGGGCAGTTGAAGGAGAAAACAAATGTCAAAACCAATGACCAAGACACAACTGGTTGCAGCCCTAGCTGAAAAAATGGGCTCAGATAAAAAATCTGCAGGGGCCGCATTGGACGCAGTATGCGACATCATCACAAGCGAAGTTTCCGCAGGTGGTGCAGTGACTTTGCCAGGCGTTGGCAAAATCCAATGCCGCGCACGTCCAGAGCGTCAAGTTCGCAACCCAGCGACAGGTGAAACATTCACAAAGCCAGCGGACAAAGTCGTAAAAATGACCATCGCGAAAGCGCTTAAAGACAGCGTAAACGGCTAATTCCACGGAATTCAGTTTTTACGAAGGGTCGCGTTCGCGGCCCTTTTCTTTTGTAAAAATTCATGTCACGCAGGGCGTGTCGTACGGTTTAGGTGGGTAATGGATATTCGTAGCATAGTTATGGGTTTGGCGTTTGCCTTAATGTGGTCATCTGCGTTCACATCGGCCCGCATTATTGTTGCTGAGGCACCCCCCATGATGTCCTTGTCACTGCGGTTTTTGCTCTCGGGGGGCATCGGCGTGGTTCTTGCGCTTTTTATGGGACAAACGTGGAAATTATCTCGCGCTCAATGGAAAGGCGTCATCGTCTTTGGGGTCTGTCAAAACGCCCTGTATCTGGGGTTAAACTTTATTGCGATGCAAACAATCGAAGCGTCACTTGCGTCAATCATCGCATCGACTATGCCACTTTTGGTGGCCTTGGCAGGATGGCTGATATTCCAAGATAAATTGCGACCGATGGGTTATGCTGGTTTGGTTGCAGGTATTTTTGGCGTTGCATTGATTATGGGATCAAGATTCCAAGGAAACGTCGATCTCTTTGGTCTTTTGTTGTGTGGTGTCGGCGCGCTGTCATTGGCGATTGCAACCTTGTCAATGCGCGGTGCGTCATCGGGTGGCAATTTCATGATGATTGTTGGTTTGCAAATGCTGGTTGGATCCATTGTTTTGGTTGGTCCTGCCGTTGCATTGGAAACATGGGATGTCGTTTGGAATGTTCGACTGATCACCGCTTTTCTATACACAACCTTGGTGCCCGGACTCGCTGCAACTTTGGTTTGGTTTTATTTGGTGGATCGCATTGGCGCCGTACGCGCGTCGACCTATCACTTTCTAAACCCGTTTTTTGGCGTTGCGGTCGCTGCGTGGATTTTGTCAGAATCCCTTGGATCGCTTGACATCATCGGCGTCGTAATCATTGCGGCTGGTATCTTGGCGGTGCAATTATCCAAGGCACGCTAATCGTCCTTGGTCGTGTTCAATGCGTCATACGCCGCACGCAGCCCGTCAGAGATTTGACCCAATGTCGTCAATAACGCAATCAGAAAACCAGCAATCACATCTGGCTCTAGCGCATCTTCTGCAGCGTTTGCCAATCTCTTGGCCAGTCTGTCGATCAGCTCTAGTGCGCGCGCAGGCAAACCCAGCTGCGCAAGGATAAGTGCCCGTTGCTGCGGTGAGTGGTTTCTGAGTTGGACAGCAACCTTTGCCAATGCATCGCGCACCGTCGCATTTTGGGCGGCTACAGATTGCAACTGCCCCGAAATGTTTGGCCACCCCGGTATTAGGGCCGCATTGACGGCGACAAGCCACGACATATCTTGGGCAATCGATGATGTGCTTGCCGCTGCGATGGCTGGACTGCTGGGGACTAGCGTGGATTGAACAGTTTGCGCCACCTGCGTTATAATCGCGTTCGGGTTTGTTTGCGTTTGCGTGCTTTGCCCTTGTTGCGCAAGCATATCCAAACCTTGCACCTGTGCGGTCCGCGGGTCGATGAATGTGGATTGTGGCTGCGCAAAGGTTTGTGCAAGCGCGGTCGCGTTGGGCGCAGGGGCGGTGGGGGCTGCGATCGTGCTTGGGGTCGGGCCGCTGGTGGCGGTTGACCCTGCAGGCGGCGGCTGGGAAAGAGACCGCAGCGCAGTCAGCAATACGCGCACAACTGTTTCATTTTCAATGCGTTGCGGCAATTTTTGCAAATTGTGCAAAGGGGCGGCAACCTGTGGTTTTTCCCGCCCTATGTTGTGATTTGGCTGCGCTGAATCATGATCCCGTCGCTGGGGCGGGACCAGCGCCGTCAGGCTGCCCGCGCGCCCTTTGGGCGCAACTTGAGGTATCACAACATCAGGGGGCAAGCTGTTCGCATTTGAATTTGATTGCTTCGATGCCGGTATAGATGCCTTTTGCTGCGGACTGCGCGATTTTTCGTTGATTTGTTTTGATAACGTTGCAGGCTGTGAATAGCCAACCTTTACCTGCGCAATCATGTCCATCTCGGATACCGCTTGCACCAAATCTGTGCGCCCAGTGATTTGGATAAGACGTGTAATTGTCGTCGGTCCAATCATAAGCGCATTCCATCGAATGAGATGCGCAGCTTGCTGGCTAAGGTATCTAATTCGGGCTTCAAGGGGTGCATGTGGCTGACCCGAACTGACATTAGGCATTTTTGCAGATACGCACGTGCCTGTGTCAGATCGCCCAGCGCCAAACAGGTCTCGGCCATGTGATACAATGCGTCCAAGTCTGTCGGATTTATCAAGAGCGCGTTCATAAACGCCTCTTGTGCCGATGGAAGTTGTCCCTGACATCGCAGACATATGCCGTACCCCAGCCAAAAATCCCGTTTCATGGGGTTTAACGTCACAAGTGCCGAAAATATTTGTCCTGCCTGAACATATTCTTTTTTGCCAAATGCGTTGTGTGCCGCCGCATAAAGATCGATAATAAAGTCGCTATCTTGCGTGTTTTCCAGCATGTCAATTGCGCGCTGATCCAACGAAAGTTTTGTCATCAGGTTGCTTATGTCGTCTAATATGTCGTGGTCCAAATCCATAGAGGTCACCCCTTGCACTAAGAGGATTAACGACACACAGGGTCCTTAGGTTATAGCTTGGATTTTACCAAATTTGGGTTATTTCGGCGTCTGACCGTAGGATCTAGCGCCAAGGTATTGGCCCAATGCTTTGGGCGGGTTTTCCAAAAGACTGGCTGTGTCGACAGGCAGGTGGATTTTGTTTTCGGCCACCAAAATTGTTTTTGGCGCGATACGCAGGCTGTCATTTGGATCATGTGTTACCATCAAAACCAATGTGCCGCGTTCTGTTGCAAGATCCGCCACAAGATCTAGCATTTCATTTTTCAACGCAGGGCCCAGCGCCGCAAAGGGTTCATCCAGCGCCATGATCGGCCTATTTTGTAACAAAACCCGCGCCAATGCGGCACGCGATTGTTGGCCGCCTGACAATTCCCCTGGTTTGCGTTTGTACAACCCCGATAGGCCAACGCGTTCAAGGGTTTTATCGATCAGACGGTTCTGTTCCTGCGACAACAACGTGGAATGTGTCAGTGCAAGCGCCAGGTTTCGGTAAACACTTAGGTGTGGGAACAAATTGTTATCTTGAAATACCATGCCGACTGGTCGTTTGTCGGGGGGAAGCACGGTGATATCTTTATCATTCCATAGAATTTTTCCACCGTCAGGCCGCGTGAACCCTGCAATTAATGACAAAAGCGTCGATTTTCCTGCCCCCGAAGGGCCAAGCACGCCACAAATACCTTGATCTATCGTGATACGATCTGACTGGATTGCAAACGCGCCAAGCCTAAGCGTTATGTGATCAAGCGTGAGCACCGCGCCGCCCCCAATAATCAAAAATCCAAAAGGACAACAGGCTAAGGCCTAATAAAACGGTCGCTGCTGCTGCTGCTTGATCCATCCGATAGGCCCCCATAAGTTGGTACAGTTTTAGGGGCAATGTCGCATGATCGGACGTTCCGAACAAGACGATGACACCCAAATCCCCCATTGAAAGCGCCGCGGTCAACCCTGCCGCAAAGCCAATGGGCCGCCTCAGTCGCGGCACATAGATCCAACGCACCCACGCCCAAGGGCCCAAGCCCATGGTTGCGGCCAATCGGTGATAATCTGTACGAATGCTTTCCGCTTGGGGACGCAAAATACGCAGCACAAATGGTAGTGAAAGCATTGCGTTTAAAATCATCGTCACAATCAGTGCCCAATCAAATGGATTGGCGAATGGTCTAATCATCAAAAACAAACCGGCCCCTAAAACCAAGGGCGATACCGCGATCCCCGCGCTGCCGAGGACTTCGCCCCAGCGCCGTGCCAACGCCAATGCAAACCCCAGACAGAGAAGTGTCGAACCTGCGGCGATCAAGATAGACCGCCCTGCAGCCTGCCATATTGAAAATGGTAAGCTGATGATCCCCAAAAGACCTTTGACAAAAATAGTCAACATAGGAATTCCAAGGAATGCAATTGCGACGACGATAACGCACGTATCAATTCCCCGAATGAATCGCCCCGTTGTGACGTGTACAATTGGGCGATCCAATCCCTGCGCAAATGGATCTTTACTTGATATCCAAACCGTAAATAAGGCTGCGACGCCGACCAATCCAAATTGCAAAAGTGCTAGAACAGCGGCTTTGCCCAAATCAAAATCAAATCGAAACGCCTGATAAATCGCAAGCTCAAGCGTCGTCGCACGTGGTCCACCCCCTAATGTCAGTGCGACGGCAAAGCTTGACAGACAGATAACAAAGACCACACCAAAAGCGGATGGTAAAATCTGTTGCATCATTGGCCATTCCAAGACGCGAAATCGGGCCCACCCCTTTAAGCCCAAGCTATCAGCCAGACGTAAACGTTCCGCAGGAATGGCAAGCCACCCTTGCAAGATCATTCGTGTGACAAGCGGCATGTTGAAAAACACATGTGCGATCAAAATACCACTTAATCCGTAAATAGATACCGGCGCCACTCCGATCACAGACAAGACCGAATTGATCAACCCATTCTGACCAAAGACCGCCAGTATCCCCATCACCGCCACGATGACAGGCAAGATAAACGGCGCGCTCAGCAACACGATGATTGCAGAGCGCCCAATAAACCTTTGCCGCGCCAAAGCCCGCGCAACCGGAATCGCCGCGACACAAGACAATAGTGCCGACAAAAAGGCCTGCCAAATCGTGAACCGAATGGCTGACCAATCAGCGGCGCCCAGTGACGCGCCTGTTTCCGCCCACATCCAAACGGTGATCAGCGGAAAAAGAACCAAGCAAACGACAAAGCCGCCTGCGATGATGGGAACAGCTTTCATTGCGACAACGCGGTGCGCCATTCCTCGATCGCCTCATCCCGCAATGCGGCGGCGGTGTTTTCATCGTGGAACACGGCCTTGGACGGCGCGGGCAATGCGGCGAACGCCTCTGGCCATTCAGACGCAGGTTGCGCCGCAGGATAGGACCAGTTTGTCATGGGGATCAGCGATTGAAACGTATCCGACATCACAAACGCCATGAATTGATCGGCCAATTCGGGTTGATCGGTGCCCGCAACTTTGGCCGCCAATTCGAAATAGGCATAATGCCCCTCGTCGAAAATCGCCGCTCTTTTGGTCGTGTCCCCTTCGGCCACGATGTGATAGGCGGGGGATGTGTTGAACGACAACACCACCGCCGCCTCACCATCGGTGAACAATCCATATGCTTCGGACCATCCCTTGGTCACGGTCAGGATATGCGGCGCCAATCGCGCCCAGAAATCCGCCGCTTTGTCCCCATAAACCGCCTTGACCCACAACACCAACGCCAACCCCGAAATAGAAGACCGAGGATCTTGGATCACGATCTTTTGATCATCGGGCAGAGTGGTCAGGTCCTCAAAACTGTTCAACGGCGTTGTGACCCGCGTTGCGTCGTAAATGAACGACACATAGGACCAATCAAAGGGCAAAAACACATCATCATTCCACACGATGGGCAGGTCCAGATCTGCGTTGTTTTGACCATGCGG
>RFZH01000075.1 GCA_009920815.1 Paracoccaceae bacterium | reverse complement strand
TAGACATGGGCGTCAATGAATCCCTGGGATCGATAAAACCCCAATCCTCTGACGTTATCGGCGCGAATGATCGCGTCTATTTTTTGTGCGCCGGCGGCGATGGTATGACGGCGTGTTTCGGCAAACATTGCCCGCGCAATGCCCGCGCGTTGGGTGGTGAGCCGAATAAAGGTTGCGATTGATGCGGTGGTTCCTTCTGTATCGTTGCGATCCCATTCCAACGATTGAAACCCCAAAACATCCGCGTCCTCGAGCGCCACGACACATGAAATGACGCCTGAGGGTTCAAGGTAATGATCCAGCATACGCGGAGCATCAAAGCGTCGTCGATGTGCCGTAAAACACCCCGCAGCAATAATGTCGTTTAAGATATCCACCATTTGGGTCAGGTGATCGCGTGTTGCGGTTTCAATTGTAAAAGTCATTATAATAAAGTTGCTTAGTTTCAATTATCGCTGTTTGGTCTGATCTTATCAGCGTCATAACCAGACGACTGCAGTGGCATCATGATGTCAAGCCCGGATTTTCGGCTGGTAAATGGGCAGTGGTGGTGACTTTTTCCACAATCGATTGGCTTAGCCTGTTGACGATATTCATTTTGCTGCGCTTAATGTTGCCAGATTGAACGAAATTTTTGCGTCTTGTGGCGTGACACGCTCGCCGCCAAAACTTGGGTAACTACGCCCTTAGTCTAATGGTCAGACGTGCTGTTTGTCGCATAGCATAGAACCTGAATTGGAGACTACACCCTATGAACCTAGCGGATTCCAAAGTCATCGCGGCAGATCGCGAAACAGTCTGGCAAGCATTACTGTCTGCCGATGTGTTGAAAGACTGCGTTCCTGGATGCACAGAAATGTCGGGGTCCCCGGCGGATGGATTTGAAGCGACCGTCGTGCAAAAGGTAGGGCCCGTGAAAGCAACCTTTAAAGGTGCCGTAACTCTGTCTGATATTGTCGAGGGTCAAAGCCTTACCTTGTCTGGCGAAGGAAAAGGCGGTGCTGCGGGCTTTGCCAAGGGTGGCGCAAAGGTCACATTGTCCGATCATGAGGACGGTACATTGTTGGAATATGATGTCGAAGCCAAAGTTGGTGGAAAGCTGGCCCAATTGGGCAGCCGCATCATTGATGGATTTGCCAAGAAAATGGCAGATCAGTTTTTTGAAAACTTTCGTGGTGCCGTTGAGGGACCATCAGATCAAACAGCCGAAACAGCCGAGGGAGACGGCGAGAAAAAAGGCTGGTTTAAAAAGATAATCGGATAAATCCAAAAGAATAGGGAGGACAAGAATGACAAAAATTTCAATGACAGTAAACGGCAAGGCCGTTTCGGGGGAAGTCGAGGGGCGCACGCTTCTGGTTGATTTCCTGCGGAAAGACTTGCGTTTGACTGGCACACATGTCGGCTGTGATACCAGCCAATGCGGTGCCTGTACCGTTCATGTTGATGGCGTTGCTGTGAAATCCTGCACTATGCTTGCAGCTGAGGCAGACGGCGCTTCTGTTTCGACAATCGAAGGCCAAGCCGCGCCAGACGGCACATTGAATACAATCCAAGCGGCGTTCCAAGAACATCACGGTTTGCAATGTGGTTTCTGTACGCCTGGCATGGTCATGGCTGCTGCGGATTTGTTGAAAAACAACCCCAAGCCAACCGAGGCCGAAGTACGTCATCACCTAGAGGGCAACATTTGCCGCTGCACAGGGTATCATAACATTGTCAAAGCGATCATGGCCGCGTCTGGACAAGACGTCAGCCAACTGGCCGCAGAATAACTATAAAAGGGAGGAATAACCATGCCCAAAGATAGTGGCATCGGCGCAAGTTCAAAGCGTCGTGAAGACGTCCGTTTTCTGACTGGTACAGGTCAATATACAGACGACATCAATATTCATGGCCAAGCACATGTCTATTTCCTGCGTTCTGACGTTGCACATGGCAAAATCAATAGCATCGATACATCAGCTGCATCTGCGATGCCTGGCGTTGTGCGCATTTTCACAGGCGCAGATTTCGAAGGCGTTGGCGGTTTGCCCTGTGGTTGGCAGGTGACCGACCGTTTCGGCGAGGTCATGAAAGAACCAGCCCATCCTGTTTTGGCCCAAGGCAAAGTGCGCCATGTCGGCGATCCAATCTGTGCCGTTGTGGCAGAGACACTGGAACAAGCCAGAGACGCCGCAGAAGCGATTGAGCTGGATATCACCGAATTACCTGCGGTGGTTGACATGAAAAAAGCGTTGCAAGCTGGCTCTGCAAAGGTTCACGATGATCTAGCAGACAACCTGTGTTACGACTGGGGCTTTGTCGAAGAAAACAAAGCAGCAGTAGACGAGGCAATCAAGAACGCGGCACACGTCACCACGCTTGAATTGGTGAATAACCGTTTGGTTGCGAACCCCATGGAACCACGTGTTGCTGTTGGTGATTACAACCGCGCAAATGACGAATCCACGCTTTATACCACATCACAAAACCCACACGTTATTCGGTTGCTGATGGGGGCGTTTGTTTTGGGTATTCCAGAACACAAACTGCGCGTTGTAGCCCCCGACGTGGGTGGTGGTTTCGGCACCAAGATTTTCCATTATGCCGAAGAAGCGTTCTGTACATTTGCGGCGCGCCAAATCAACCGCGCGGTCAAATGGACAGCCAGCCGATCAGAGGCGTTCATGTCTGATGCGCATGGCCGTGATCATGTGACCAAAATTGAACTGGCCTTGGATGCGGACAATAACTTTACCGCAGTACGCACCGAAACCTATGCGAATATGGGGGCGTATCTGTCCACATTTGCGCCGTCGGTTCCGACGTGGTTGCATGGCACTTTGATGGCGGGCAATTATAGAACGCCTTTGATTTATGTGAACGTCAAGGCCGTGTTCACAAACACTGTTCCCGTTGACGCCTATCGCGGCGCAGGTCGCCCCGAAGCGACATTCCAATTGGAACGTGTCATTGACAAAGCGGCGCGTGAATTGGGTGTTGATCCGATTGCTCTGCGTCGTCAAAACTTTATCACTCAGTTCCCATATGCAACGCCTGTAGCGGTTGAGTATGATACCGGTGATTACGAAGCCACGATGGCCAAATTGGAAGAAATCGCAGATCTCTCAGGTTTTGAGGCGCGCCGCAAAGCGTCTGAGGCCAAAGGCAAACTGCGCGGCCTGGGTGTAAACTGTTACATCGAAGCATGTGGCATTGCGCCATCCAACCTGGTTGGTCAATTGGGTGCACGTGCGGGTCTCTATGATGCGGCAACTGTGCGTGTGAACGCGACAGGATCCATCAGCGTCATGGTCGGTGCACACAGCCACGGTCAAGGCCACGAAACAGCTTTCCCCCAAGTTGTGGCGGAAATGTTGGGCATTGACGAAAGCATGATCGACATCGTCCACGGTGATAGTTCAAAAATCCCATTTGGGATGGGCACTTACGGATCGCGGTCTATTGCGGTTTGTGGGTCAGCCATGGTGCGTGCAACCGAAAAGATCATCAACAAAGCGAAAAAGATTGCGTCCCATTTGTTGGAGGCATCCGAAGCTGATATTGAACTGAAAAATGGTCAGTTCAGCGTCAAGGGGACCGATAAATCCTGTGCTTGGGGTGATGTGACATTGGCCGCTTATGTGCCGCATAACTATCCGTTAGAAGACATTGAACCAGGTTTAGAGGAAACAGCGTTCTATGACCCCGCGAACTTTACCTATCCATCAGGCGCTTATGCCTGTGAGGTCGAAGTTGATCCAGAAACTGGCAAAGTCACTGTAGAACGCTTTAGCGCAGCAGATGACTTTGGCAACGTGATCAACCCGATGATTGTGACAGGTCAGGTTCATGGCGGTATTGGCCAAGGTATCGGTCAAGCGTTGTTGGAAAACTGTGCCTATGATGAGAACGGTCAGTTGTTGTCTGCATCATATATGGATTATGCGATGCCACGCGCGTCGGATGTTCCGTTCTATGCGGTCGACCATTCATGCCAAACACCTTGTACGCACAACCCCTTGGGCGTGAAAGGCTGTGGTGAAGCTGGGGCAATCGGGTCACCGCCCGCGGTTGTAAATGCGGTCATCGACGCGCTACATTCCGGTGGTCATACCAATGTTACCCATATCGATATGCCTGTATCGCCATCGCGCGTTTGGGCAGCGATGAACAGTTAATCGGAGGATCTAAAAATGTATAATTTTGACTTTGAAAAACCTTCGACAATTGCTGACGCAGTTGCGGCGTTGGCAGCAGACGAAGCACAAGCGTTGGGAGGGGGCCAAACACTGATCCCAACCCTAAAACAGCGTTTGGCAAGCCCATCGAAATTGGTCAGCCTGTCAGGTATCGCCGAGATGAAAGGCGTTTGTAAAAACGACGACGGAAGCCTATCTATCGGTGGCGCAACGCCGCCCTCGCGGCGAATATCGGTGATCCGGCGGTGCGCAATCGTGGCACAATCGGTGGGTCCGTTGCCAACAATGACCCCGCGGCATGTTATCCGTCGGCGGTCTTGGCGTCTGGGGCGACTGTGGTCACAAATGCGCGTGAAATAGCGGCGGATGATTATTTCCAAGGCATGTTCACAACAGCGCTGGACGAAGGTGAAATCATCACATCCGTTCGGTTCCCTGTGCCGCAAGCTGCGAACTATCAAAAGTTTGAACAGCCCGCATCACGGTTTGCCATGGTGGGTGTCTTTGTCGCAAAATATGCCGATGGCGTTCGCGTGGCTGTGACCGGCGCATCAGAGGAAGGCGTGTTCCGTTGGTCCGAAGCCGAAGCCGCATTGTCCGCCAATTTTTCGGCGGATGCCATCGAAGGTCTGTCGGTATCTGCGGATGGCATGATCAGCGACCTGCACGGGTCGGGTGCCTATCGCGCACATCTGGTCAAAGTTCTGACCAAACGCGCGGTTGCGGCCTGCTGATTTTAACGCATTATTAACACTTAAAAGCCCCGCCAAAATGCGGGGCTTTTTGCCTTTGTTTTATGGAAAAAACGCGATCTGTAACACGTCGGTATTACGTCGGTATTTTAACCGATAGTTCCTGACATATCATATGGCCCCCCAAGCGGCGGGCAATATGCCGCTGTGGTTCATAATTTTGCTTGTACAAGCGCTGAGAATTATAGTTTATGGTGCGCGCACCCCAGCCGATAAAGACCTATGAAACCGCAAAAATCCCTTATCAACGCGATCGTGTATTTTTCGCTCTGTCACATGTTGATTGTACAGTGGCCTTTGATCAAGCAGGTCTTGCGCATGGTCGATATCACGACCTTGAATGGTGCCTATGCTTTGGTGGTCGTCGAAATCATCCAGTTATGTCTGTTTGTCGCCGTATTGGGGGTTGTGTCGATTGTATCTGTGACAGCGATGCGGATTGTGGCGGGTGCATTGTTGATTGCGGATGTCGTGGCGCTTTATTTCATGGTGGCGTTTGGCATCCTGTTGAACCAAGAGATGATAGCAAACATCCTAAACACCGATAGTGGCGAAGTCAGCGCCTTAATCGATTGGAAGATTTTTGCCTGGGGCACCATTTTGGGGATCATGCCTGCCTTATGGTTTTTGCGTATCAAAATTGCGCCAACCACCGTGTGGCGTCGTCTATTAATCGCGCCTGTCGCGCTTGGTGTGTTGGCGGCGGTTTTGGCATTATCGCCAAAGACCACCAATTGGATTGATAAGAACGGGTTGGATCTGGGTGGGCGTATTTTGCCATGGTCCTATGTCGCAAATACTGTGCGCTATTTCGACCAAGATCATGCGCGTTACATGCGTGATCAGGTTCAATTACCTGATCCGACGGTGACGCCCACCGGCGCAGGTTTGGTTGTGTTGGTCATCGGAGAAAGCGCGCGACCGCAAAGCTTTGCGTTCTACGGATATGATCGTGATACCAACCCCAATACGCGGGCCACAGGGTACAGGGCGCTCCCCGCCAGTGACGCGTGCGCGACGGCAACCATCGGCGGTGTCGCCTGCATATTGTCACGACGCGGTCGGGATGAACGTCAGGGTGTCCCGGAAGAACCGTTGCCAAGTTATTTGACGCGGCAGGGCATTAAAACGATCGTGCATTCCAACAATACGGGTTTGCCACGACTAAGGGTCGATGCCGCGTTGGTCGGATCACAGCTTGCGGAAATCTGTACGCAAGAATTTTGTGCTGAACGCTTTGACCATTCTTGTGTATCCGGCATTTGCGATGACATCTTTCCGGATGGTGTTTTGCTCTCTGGGGTTGGTGATATCGCACATTCTGCGCTGACGCAGCCGACATTGTTGGTTTTGCACATGGGGGGCAGCCATGGGCCAAATTATTTCCAGAAATATCCACAAAAATATGCGGCCTTTGATCCGGTATGCACCGATAAGTTTGTCAGCCGTTGCGATACAGAGCAGCTGAAAAATGCTTATGACAATACGATTGTTTACACCGATGCTGTGCTGGGGGAATTAGCACACGCACTGGGCGGGGTTGCAGGGTTAAAGGCCACAGTATTATACACGTCTGATCATGGCGAAAGCTTGGGCGAAGATGGATATTATGCCCATGCTGCACCTGTTGCATCGGCCCCTGCCTATCAACTGCAAGTGCCTTTCCTCGTTTGGCAAAGTGATGCCGCCCGACAGGCGATTGTAAACGCGGGTGTTGCCGCACAGGATGCCATTTTCCACACGGTTTTGGGGCAATTTGGGTTAACCCAAGGCGGCGTCTATCGTGCAGAGAACGATATTTTTGCCGCCCCAAACTAGCGATTAAATCTAGGGCATCGGTATGTCAGAGACATATTTGGGGATATGATATCCACGTTGAACCGCAGGCCGCGCGGCGATGTCTAAATACCAACGCAGGACGTTAGGATATTGCGTCAGGTCAATCTCTTGCCATTCGAACCGTGACACCCACGGCCAAATTGCCATGTCTGCAATGGTGTATTCATTGGCAACGTAATCACGGCCGTCTAAGCGTTTGTCTAAAACGCCATACAGCCGCTTGGCTTCGGTGGAAAACCTTGTTTCGGCATAATCCGACACGCCTTTGTTGTATTTTACAAAATGATGGACTTGGCCCAACATTGGGCCCAAACCACCCATTTGCCACATCAACCATTCCATCATTGGCCAATAATTGTCGCCCGTCCCCAAAAACCGCCCATGTTTTTTCGCGAGATAGAGCAAGATTGCACCCGACTCCATCACACTGGTGCCTGTTTGGGTATCAAAGATCGCGGGGATTTTGTTGTTGGGGGAAATTGCCAAAAAATCGGGGGCGAATTGTTCGTCCTTGCCGATGTCGATTGCATGCGCAGTGTAATCGATGCCCAGTTCTTCCAACAAAATAGAAACCTTGCGGCCGTTTGGTGTGGTCCATGTGTATAGGTCGATCATGGCGTTTCCTTTTAATCAACGCTTAAACCGCTGGGCACACGGTTGGGGCGGCCCAAGGGGCGGTTCGTTGCGTTATAGTCGGTCAAAGTTTCAAGAAAGGCAACCAAATCAGCAACGTCTTGGTCGGATAATGTCACGGGGGTGATATCGATTTTGGCCGCTTGACGCGCCATTTCGCGGGTGTCTGATTGGATCACGAAATCAATGTCTGACAGCCAAGGCACATCTGGCAGGTTTGCCATGTCGCGGGTCCATTTTGCGCGCATGCCGTTGGGGTCAGCATGGTGGCGAATAATGCCCTCTAGGGTCGGATAGGCCCCGTTATGACCATAGGGGGCGGTCATGGCCACGTTCCGCAATGACGGTGTGCGAAACCGATAGGCATCGGCCAAATCGTCGCTTTTGCCCATACGCCCAACATCGCGTGGGATCGGATCAAACCGTCGTGTCCGACCGGGTCCAAAGGCCGGCAATCCAAGCGCATGGAAACCCTGATCGGTAAACAGCGGCCCTGAATGACACGACGCACAATTGGCGCGACCGAAAAACAACCCACGCCCGCGTTCCGCCGCATCGGGCAGCGCGGATTTTCCGGCCACGAAATCATCATAAGGCGTATTATAGCTTTGCCATTCAAGATTGATGAAATCCCCCAAAGCCATTGCGATTTCGACGATTGTCACCTGATCGGCGGTGTCGATTGTATCAAAGGCATCCACAAACATTTGTCCATATTCGGGAATAACGCGCACGCGTTTGGCCAAGATGGGCCACGCGGCATCAATGCGGTCGTGAATAGCGCCTGCAATTTCGTTTTCTTTGGGGTTTCCCGCCATTTCAAATTGCGCAACCAAGGGGAAAATTGCCTGGGCCGCGACAATGGTGTCTAATCCGTCGGGCAGCCATTCTTCGGCAGGGGAATTGAACCCGTTTTGATAAAGGTCGCTGACCTCTAATCGGCCGTCGTGGAACAGATTGCGAATGGATTTGTGACCGATGTTCCATAGCCCCGTGGCGTTGCGGGGGATGCGTTTTTTGATCCGATCCGCGCCAATACCCGCGGTGCGGTGTTTGCCCATGCCGGAACCACCTTCGCCAATGCCAAGGCTTTGCCCGTCGGCGCTGCCGAAATCGTGGTGGTGGCATGTGCCACAGCTGATGTTTTGATTGCCGGACAGGATCTTGTCATAAAACAGTAATTGGCCAATTTTTGCCTTATTAGGGTCTGCATAATGAAAATCAGACGGTGACAAAGTGGTCTGTTCTGCATAGGCTGGCGCAAAGCAGAGACAGGACAAAATCAGGATCAGAGAATGTTGAAAACGATATGTGCGGCGGCCCTTTTGACGGCGTTTCCGATGATCGTGTCCGCCGATATCGAAGTGGCGCGCGATTTGATGGAAGAGGGCAAATTTGAACAAGCGCGTGATGCGCTGTGGCCTGCGGCGCGGTCGGGCAACGCGGATGCCGAGGAATTGATTGGCGTCATGTACGCGATGGGGTTGGGCGTTGAACAGGATTACGAACGCGCGTTTGATTGGTATTTGCGATCCGCGATGAAAGGGCATCCTGGCGCGCAATCCGGTGTCGGTTGGTATTACGAAGTCGGTCTGGGAATGCCTGCCCCAGATCTGATGCGGGCCTATATGTGGTATGTTTTGTCCACGATCGGCGGCGACCCCGATGCGGCGATCAGTCAGGAAGAAGTGATTAAAAAGATGACGCCTGAGCAGATTGAAAAAGCGCATGTCCTGATTGATGATTATCGGGTGTGGATGTACCCGTTTCGTTAAAATGGCGCCCCGATTGGGGCGCCATCGTTTGATTATTGAATGTCTTTTGCGCGACCTGCGTTGATGTCGCCTTCGGCGGCGGCAACAGCATCTGTCAATGCGTTAAAGATTTTCTCACCACCGTCTACGTTGGCTTTGAACCAGTCATACACAGGGGCAGCAGCGTTTTTGAACGCAGCTTTTTCTGAGGGGCTTGGAACATACAGATC
>RFZH01000074.1 GCA_009920815.1 Paracoccaceae bacterium | reverse complement strand
GCGCCAACAGGTGGGCCGATAAAGGCAACGCCAGCGGCGTCCAACGCTTCGGCGAATTTGCTGTTTTCAGACAAGAAACCATAACCGGGGTGCACCGCTTGGGCACCGGTTTGTTTGATGGCATCCATGATTTTATCAATCACGATGTACGATTGGTTTGCAGGGGGTGGGCCGATATGCACCGCCTCGTCCGCCATTTCGACGTGCAACGCATTACGGTCGGCATCGGAATACACGGCGACGGTTTTAATTCCCATCTTACGGGCGGTTTTGATAACGCGGCATGCGATTTCGCCACGGTTTGCAATCAAAATTTTATCGAACATTTTGCTGTTCCTCTCTTATTCGGGCTCAAAAGCATCTGGGAAATTCACTTTGATCTGATCGAGATCAAGGATTAACAGTGCTTCGTAATCTTGGGGGTCAAAATTGTCTGGATCATGGGGTTTGACCTCGCGGCCGAAAAGCCAATTCAAACGGCCCGCATCCAAATTGCCGCGTTCGAACGGTTGGTCCCAAAAATGTTCCAACAACGCATGAACGAACATCAGATCGGCGCGTTTATCAACGGGTTTGCGATCGCGGTAACGCTCTAACCGTTTCAGCGGCGTGATCCCCTTTGGGTTCGCACGACGAATGGTGAATTGATAATCCGTTCCCGGCATCCGCGACGGAAACCCACGGTGTTTTGTCATAGGGGGCAATGCCATTAGATATCCCCTTTTGACAAAGCGATGCGCGGGGTACCCACGCACGGTGCAAACCAAAAATGATCCATGACCAATTTTTCCACCTTACAACGGAATGTTATCGTGTTTTTTCCAAGGGTTTTGCAGTTTCTTGCCACGCAAAGATGCAAAGGCCCGCGATACACGACGACGGGTTGACCGGGGTTGGATGACTTCGTCAATGAACCCTTTTTCGGCGGCGACAAATGGATTTGCAAAACGATCTTCGTAATCCTTGGTATGTTGCGCGATTTTTTCGGCATCGCCCAAATCTGCACGATGGATAATCTCGGTCGCGCCTTTGGCACCCATCACCGCGATTTCGGCCGTGGGCCAAGCATAGTTGAAATCCCCCCGCAGGTGTTTTGACGCCATAACGTCATACGCCCCGCCGTAGGCCTTGCGCGTGATGACGGTCACTTTGGGAACGGTCGCTTCGCCATACGCAAAGAGCAATTTCGCGCCGTGTTTGATCACGCCGCCGTATTCCTGCGATGTGCCGGGCAAGAACCCGGGCACGTCAACCAGCGTCAGAATTGGAATTTCGAACGCATCACAGAACCGCACAAAACGCGCTGCTTTGCGCGAACTGTCGATATCCAAACAGCCTGCCAACACCATGGGTTGGTTGGCCACAACGCCCACGGTTTGGCCTTCTAGGCGGATAAAACCTGTCAGGATGTTTTTGGCATAATCGGCCTGAATTTCGTAAAAATCACCTTCGTCGGCAACTTTGTGGATCAGCTCTTTCATGTCATAGGGCGTGTTGGGATTGTCGGGGATCAATGTGTCCAACGATGTTTCAATCCGACCAGGTTCGTCAAAGAACGGACGCACGGGTGGTTTTTCGCGGTTGTTCAATGGCAAGAAATCGACCAAGCGACGCACCTCTGCCAAGGCCTCGACATCGTTTTCAAACGCACCATCTGCGACGGATGATTTTTTGGTATGCGTGGACGCGCCGCCCAATTCCTCGGCTGTGACGACTTCGTTCGTGACGGTTTTCACAACGTCTGGGCCCGTGACAAACATGTAAGAACTGTCTTTAACCATAAAGATAAAGTCGGTCATCGCAGGGGAATACACCGCGCCGCCCGCGCATGGGCCCATAATGACGGAAATCTGTGGCACGACGCCAGATGCCAGGATGTTGCGTTGGAACACCTCGGCGTAACCGGCCAAGGATGCAACACCTTCTTGGATCCGCGCGCCGCCAGAATCGTTCAGGCCAATAACGGGCGCACCATTTTGGATTGCCATATCCATGATCTTGCAGATTTTTTGTGCATGGGTTTCAGACAGCGATCCGCCGAAAACAGTAAAGTCTTGGGAAAAGACATAGACCATGCGACCGTTGATCGTGCCCCAGCCAGTCACAACACCATCGCCCGCAGGACGTTGTTTTTCCATGCCAAAATCGGTGCACCGATGCGCCACGAACATGTCGAATTCTTCGAAACTATCTTCGTCCAACAGCAATTCAATGCGTTCGCGCGCTGTAAGTTTTCCTTTGGCGTGCTGCGCATCAATACGCTTTTGCCCGCCGCCCAAGCGCGCGGTTTCGCGGCGCCCTGCTAATTCTTGAAGAATATCTTTCATGACAACCCTCTTGTTTCTTTGGGGCCTTGTACACGCAGATTTCCAACCTTCAAAGGATTATTCCGCAAATTTGCAAACTTTAGCAAATCAAGTTTTGCAAATTTGCAAATATACTTAACACAATAATTAACTGGACATAACACAAGATGAAGCTTAGCGGTTTGTCATGACAGATTTTGCCCCCGCTCGGTTTCTAGACCGTCACAGCCAACCACATATCGTGACCCTGATTTTACTGGCCAGCATTGGCGCGGTTACGATGAATATGTTTTTACCCAGCCTGCCCGCGATGGCGACACATTTCAACACATCAACAGCCACGATGGGATTGGCGGTTGGCGTTTATTTAGGTGCAAGCGCTGTGTTTCAAATCCTATCGGGACCGCTGTCAGATATGATAGGGCGACGCCCAATTGTTTTATGGTCATTGGCAATTTTCATAGCTGCTTCGGTGGCCATCAATTTTGCACCCAATCTCACAACCTTTTTCATACTGCGCGCCTTACAAGCGGTTGCCGGAACCACGATGGTGTTGTCACGCGCGATTGTGCGTGACACCACGTCGACGGAAAAAGCAGGATCTCGGATCGCCTACGTCACCATGGGGATGAGCATTGTACCAATGATTAGCCCAGCAATTGGCGGGTACATTGAAACGCATTTTGGCTGGCAGGGCAATTTTTGGATGCTTGGCCTTATTGGCGCCATGTGTTTTGCGATTGCATTCATGGACCAAGGCGAAACAGCACCCAGCACATCGAAAAACGCATGGGCACAGTTTCAACAATATCCCGCGCTTCTGACATCGCAACGGTTTTGGGGTTATTGTTTGGCCTCGTCCTTGGGGTCAGGCGCTTTTTTCGCGTATATCGGTGGCGCCCCGTTTGTGGGATCAGTGATCTATGGCCTGTCGCCGCAACAACTGGGCCTGTATTTTGGCGCGCCCGCGCTTGGATATTTCGTCGGTAATTTTCTATCGGGCCGCTATTCAACGCGCTTTGGAATTGACACAATGGTCACCTGTGGCCTCTTGATTACGCTCTTTGGGCTTTCAATGTCTTTCGCGATCAGCGCAGCATCTTTGGGATCTGCGAAAGCCTTTTTTGGCTTTATGACGTTGGTGGGATTGGGCAACGGCATGACCATTCCCAACGCGACAGCAGGAATGTTATCAATCAAACCTGAATTGGCAGGCACCGCATCCGGATTAGGCAGTGCGATCATGATTGGCGGCGGGGCCGCATTATCGGCAATCGCAGGTCTGCAACTGCAAGGCGCGACATCCGATTTACCTTTGATCGAACTCATGCTTGTTTCCGTATTTGCAGGCCTGCTGTGCATCCTTTACGTCATGCACCGCAACAAGGTCTTGAAACGGCACTAGACGGGACCTTGAAAATTTGCAAAGTTTGCGATGTCGTTCTGCAAATTTTGCAAAGGATCTGATATGGCAGTCAAAAAATTATACGCAGGTGCCAAGCTACGCGACATGCGTCAACGTCTTGCTCTAACGCAAAAGGACTTTGCGGATAAACTAGGCGTTTCTTTGCCCTATCTCAACCAGATGGAAAACAACAACCGCCCGCTGTCCAGCACGGTTGTTTTGGCTTTGGCACAAGAATTCGGATTTGACGTCACCGAATTATCGTCAGGCGATAGCGAACGATTGGTGTCCGACATGCGCGAAGCCTTGGCAGACCCAATCTTTGCCGACATCATGCCACCACAGGCCGACATTCGCTTTGCAGCCTCAAACGCGCCTGCAATGACGCGCGCATTTTTGGAACTACACCGCGCCTACCGTCAAACCCAAGAGCGCCTTGCATCGTTGGACGAAGCCTTAGGGCGCGATGACGCCCGCTTGCAACCCAGCCCATGGGAAGAGGTGCGTGATTTTTTCCATTACTGCGACAACTATATCGATGCAGTTGACCGCGCCGCAGAAACCTTTGCCAAGGGTCGCGACACGGCATATTGGGTGCGGACCAAAGCAGAAAACATCCTGCGGGCCCAAAACATCAAAATTTTTTATCGTGATCAAGATACGATGCGCCAGTTTGATCACGAGACCCAAACACTGTACCTGTCCAATCGCGCAGCACCCGAAACGATCGGCTTTCAGCTTTTATTGCAATACGCGCTTTTGACCCAAGATAAATTGTTAGAGGCAACGTTAGATTTCGCGCGGTTCCAATCCCCCCAAGCGCGGTCCATCGCAAAAATTGGTTTGGCCAATTATTTTGCCGGCGCTGCTTTGATGCCATATGAAGAATTTCTGTCCACCGCAAAACGCGAACGCCACGATTTGGAAAGATTGGCAAACATTTTTGGCACGTCGATCGAACAGGTGGCGCATCGCCTATCGACACTTCAGCGCCCTGACCGCAAAGGCATCCCGTTCTTTTTTGTGCGCGTCGATCAGGCCGGCACCATTACAAAACGCCATTCGGCCACACGATTACAATTTGCGCGGTTTGGCGGCGCCTGTCCGTTGTGGAACGTGCATCGCGCGTTTGAAACACCGGGGCAATTCCTGCGACAATTGGCTGAAACGCCTGACGGGGTGCGCTATATTTCCTTGGCGCGCGACATCACAAAATCGGGGGGATCCTATAACGCGCCCGTCCGACGCTTTGCCATCGCATTGGGATGCGAAATCAAACACGCCAATGAATTGGTTTATGCAGATACGCTTGAACTGAATACGGCCGAAGCGTTTGAACCGATCGGTATATCGTGTCGGATCTGCGAAAGACGTACCTGCCATCAAAGGTCGGTCCCACCGCTGGAGCGTCAGCTGATCGTGGATAACAATTCACGTGGAATATTACCCTACGAAGTTAAATAGCGATCTCTGTTTTGATACAGCTATCAAGATGGCCAATAATCTGCTCCAGATGGCGCTCGGCCAATTTGTCGCGCGTTTGAAGTTTGCGTGCGCCTTGCAGTGCCTGATCATATTGCGCACGGTGGGTGAGCAACCGATACAAGTATCGTATTTTCACAAATGGGCTACCTGAATGGTAAACCTTCACACCAGAGACATACATAATCACAAACCAAAAAATCGTTAATTTCTAGGTCAATCATATATTATCCAGCCACTAATAGCAGTCCCCCTTTCGTGGCGTTGCGTGAAATAACGGACATCTCTTGCGTGTTAGAACAGTAACAATCTACCTATTCGGGTTGTAACGCTCTATCTTTGTTCACTTTTCCAATTCGGATGTATCCACGGCAATTGATTGCTTGGCGGACAAGTATTTTGATACAAAATGTGATCCGATGCTTTTTCGCCAACCATAATTGACGGGCCGTTCAGATTTCCATTGGTGATCTGGGGAAAAATACTGCTGTCAGCGACTCGCAAACTGTCGACACCGATCACGCGACATTCAGGGTCGACAACCGCCATCGGATCAGTTGCGCGCCCCATCTTACATGTTCCACATGGATGATAGGCGCTTTCGACATGTTCACGGATGAAATCATTTAGCTCGTCATCTGTTTGCACATCTGCACCAGGCTGGATTTCATGTTTAACAAAGGGCTTAAACGCATCCTGCCCGAATATTTCACGCGTCAAGCGGATGCAGTTTCTAAAATCTGACCAATCTTTTTCATGCGCCATATAATTGAATTGTATTTTTGGTGCCGCCGCTGGATCAGCGGACCGAAGGGTCACTTGACCCCGCGATGGGCTGCGCATGGGTCCGACATGGGCCTGAAATCCATGACCTTCGGCGGCCGCCTGACCATCGTAGCGCACTGCGATGGGCAAGAAATGATATTGGATATCCGGATATTCAACGCCGGCGTGCGACCGAATAAAGGCGGCGCTTTCAAATTGGTTTGACGCCCCGGGTCCAGACTTGAACAACATCCACTGCAAACCGACCCAGGCTTTGCCAAATAGGTTCCAATACTTGAACAGGCTCACAGGCTGGCTGGCCGCCATCTGGATATATAGCTCTAGATGATCTTGCAAATTCTGTCCGACACCTGGGCGATCTGCGATCACATCAATGCCATGCTCGGCCAAATGTGCAGCTGGACCGATCCCCGATAGCATCAAAAGTTTGGGCGAATTAATCGCCGATGCCGCGATGATAACTTCGGCGCTGGCGTGGATTGTTTTAATCTGTTGGCCGACAGAATATTCTACACCAACGGCGCGACCATCTTGAATGATTACCTTGCGCGCAAGGCCACGGACCACTTGGCAATTTCCTGTTTTCTGCGCAGGTCGCAGATAGGCTTTTGCGGCGGACCAACGTTGCCCTTGATAGGTTGTTTGTTCCATCGGGCCAAAGCCCTCTTGTTGTTCACCGTTATAATCTTTGGTGACTTGGTAACCGGCCTGCCGTCCCGCTTCGACAAAGGCATGCACCAAGGGGTTGTCGCGTTTGCCACGGGTCACGTGCAGCGGTCCGTCGGACCCACGCCAATCGGGGTCACCGCCGTGTCCGCGCGGATCCCAATTTTCCATACGCTTGTAGTAGGGCAAAACATCGGCATAGCTCCACCCATCCGCGCCCATTTCTGCCCAAGTATCAAAGTCGCGGGCATGCCCCCGGACATAAACCATTCCGTTGATGCTGGATGATCCACCAATCACCTTTCCACGAGGACAGGCCAATTTCCGCCCCCCAAGATGGGGTTCGGGTTCGGATTGATACCCCCAATCATACAGCGGCATGTTCATCGGATAGCTTAGCGCACCTGGCATTTGAATAAGCGGTCCCGCATCGGAGCCACCGAATTCCAATACAACAACCTTTTTGCCTGCGCTGGCGAGGCGATATGCCATGGCACATCCTGCGCTGCCCGCACCGATGATAATGTATTCTGTCTGCAATGATCTGCTCCTCAAGGCCCAATTGGGCGACGGGGTGGGTTTGTGGGCGGCGTGTAAATGGGCCGCGCTGCATCTGTCGGACCCGTCATAAACGGATCCGACAAGGCGTTAATCGCTTATGCGTTCGGCATCGAATTGATGGACATCACTTCGTTGCGGAACTTGGTAAAGATATAGACGAGACAACCGACGTAGAGCGCAATCACAACCGATCCGACCCATTCAATCTTTAACCACTGTGATTGGAACGCGACTGTCAGAACCGACAAAACGATGATATTCCCTAGCAGGTATTTGGCTTTGCCAACACGTTCAACACTTAGGTTCATGTTGTCGGTATAAAGGCGGATCAAGCTGTCGAATGAGTTGATCACAAAGATAATACCAACCACGACCATCGCCCAGTTCATCATCCCTGTGGTTGAAATACCTGCTGTAAAGTAATGATACAAAACACCGAACCACAATGCCAATGGGATGGATGGGATCACCAACAACGCCAACAGGAACTGCCATGTTTTCAATCCGCCGACGAAGCGGGACGTGAATTGGCCAATCATGATAGACCAAGCAAACCACCAGAATAAGAAAAATTCGTGATAATCTGACATCGGCAGAACAAACTTATGCAGGTTTGTAAAATACCCACCCAAGTTTGAAACAGAGGCCCCAAAATCACCCAATCCCATGCCAGCGCCAATCCATGCCAAAGCAATCAGGCCAAAGAACAGAACCGTCGAGGCGACTGATAAGATCTTAACAAACTTGATATCTGTCGATGAATAGGCCGCCGTCGCAATGACCAAAAAGGTCAAGGCATAGAACGCTGGGATCACAGTTTCGCCATCCCCCACCATGGGAATGTAATAGGGCAGATAGATCAAGAACAAGGACCCTGTGAACGCGCAGGTCGCGATGATGACAATGTTGTTTATCAGCTTAACCAGCGGAATTTCAAAGAATTTCACGCGCGGTTCAATTACGCAGAAATAGAAACCCGTAAGGAAATAAAAGGCCCAAATCAAAAAGCCCCAATATCCGAATTCAATCGCGAGTGGATTGGTAAACCCATAAGCGGGCGTGGTTGCCACATCTGCGTATAACGGGAAATCCCACGCCAGTGGGAACATGACCAAACCAACATCCAAACCGGATGTAAACAAGATTGAAACAAATACAAACAATGGCACAGGATCCGTACCAACCAATCGTAAGTTCCACCATTTAATTGTGCAGAATATTACCAGCGCAAAGGCCAATAATACGCCGAATGAGATGACTTCCGTCATATCTTCCTCCCTCTCATTAAGCCAAGCTTGCCGCTTGTGCGGTTGTCTATACCATATCTAAATTAAAATTAATATTATTTTTTAAATGATCATTTAATAAATTAATGATATATGTAAGTATTGAAATATAGAGACAAACTCATATCTGAACGTCATGAAACGCACCCGCATACGTGATATCCGCAACCAAGAATTCATTTCGGCGACACTCTCGGCGACATTTGAACGGGGGTTCCATGCGGTTACTATGGCCGATATTGCGCGAAAGCTTGGTGCAACGGCGGCCTCAATAAATTACTATTTCGGGTCAAAAGATCGATTGATGGCGGAAACGATGACCCATCTCTTGGGACTGCTGCGGCAAGAACACGTTATGGCTTTGTCACAGGCGAACACGCCAAAAGAGCGCCTGCGCGCGATTGTCGAGGCAAACTTTTCTGATGCTTTTTTTACGCCAGAACATTGTACGTTTTGGGTGCAATTCTGGTCGGCCGCACCATATTCACAATCACTGACACGGTTGCAAACTATCAACCGTGCCCGTGTTCGATCCCATTTTCGGCATGAACTTAAGCATCTAACACCTGTTCACACGCGCGAAACCATCCGCCGGTTGATCCAATCCTATATGGATGGCGTTTGGGTTTCCGTTGCCCAAGGCGAACGCAAGGTAAACGCGCCGCACGCCCGCCAAGAAGCGTTTGCGATGATCGACCTAGTGCTGCGATAAAGCTATTCGCCACGGGGAAAGCGTTTGCTTTCCTCAAGCACGTTCAAATCCATATGGTTGCGCATGTACCGCTCGGACGCTTTTTGTAACGGTTGATAATCCCACGGGTAATAGCCACCTTGGCGCAGCGCCTCATAGACCACCCACCGTTTGGCTTGGCTTTCGCGCACGTCCGCATCAAACCGCGCCAAATCCCACCGTTCATCCGCCATCGC
>RFZH01000073.1 GCA_009920815.1 Paracoccaceae bacterium | reverse complement strand
GAAGCGGAAGTAAGCCATGTCAAAAGAGAAAAACCCTCGTCGCGTGGCAGACAACGAAGCAATGGCAAAACTGCGCATGCTTCGCACAAGCCCGCAAAAATTGAACCTTGTTGCCGCACTTATCCGCGGTAAGAAGGTCGAAAAAGCGTTGAACGATCTAACTTTCAGCAACAAGCGTATTGCTGGAGATGTCAAAAAATGTCTGCAATCTGCAATTGCAAACGCTGAAAACAACCATAACCTGGATGTTGATGCGTTGGTTGTTGCCGAAGCATATGTTGGTAAAAACTTGGTCATGAAGCGTGGTCGTCCACGTGCACGTGGTCGTTACGGTCGTATCATGAAGCCATTCTCAGAGCTCACCATCAAGGTGCGTCAGGTAGAGGAGCAAGCCTAATGGGACAAAAAGTTAATCCAATCGGCATGCGCCTTCAGGTCAACCGCACCTGGGACAGCCGCTGGTACGCAGACACCAAAGATTATGGTGATTTGTTGCTAGAAGATTTGGCAATGCGTGATTTCATCAAGAAAGAATGCGCCCAAGCTGGTGTTGCTCGTGTGATCATCGAACGTCCGCACAAAAAGTGCCGCGTGACAATCCACACAGCGCGTCCAGGCGTCATAATTGGTAAAAAAGGTGCAGACATCGAAGTTCTGCGCAAGAAATTGGCCAATATGACAGCATCTGAATTGCACCTGAACATTGTTGAGGTTCGCAAGCCAGAGTTGGACGCACAACTGGTTGGTGAAAGCATTGCACAACAGCTTGAGCGTCGTGTGTCTTTCCGTCGTGCGATGAAACGTGCGGTTCAAAACGCAATGCGTATGGGTGCTTTGGGTATTCGTGTAAACGTTGCGGGTCGTTTGGGCGGCGCAGAAATCGCGCGTACTGAATGGTACCGTGAAGGTCGCGTTCCGCTGCACACATTGCGCGCGGACATCGATTATGCCAACGTCGAGGCATCGACACCATACGGCATCATCGGGATCAAAGTTTGGATCTTTAAAGGTGAGATCATGGAACATGATCCATCTGCACGTGATCGCAAAGCTCAGGAAATCCAAGACGGCCCAGCACCACGCGGTGCCGGCAACAACCGTCGCTAAGGAGGAGATGAGAGATGCTTCAACCAAAGCGTACTAAATTCCGCAAGATGTTTAAGGGCCGTATTCACGGCGAAGCAAAAGGCGGTTCCGACCTAAACTTTGGGTCTTACGGTCTGAAAGCCGTTCAGCCTGAGCGTGTTACAGCGCGTCAAATCGAGGCTGCACGTCGTGCGATGACCCGTCACATGAAACGTCAAGGTCGTGTATGGATCCGTATCTTCCCAGATACTCCTGTGACCTCGAAACCAACCGAAGTCCGTATGGGTAAAGGTAAAGGTTCTGTTGATTATTGGGCATGCAAGGTCAAACCAGGCCGCGTTATGTTCGAAATTGACGGCGTAAACGACGAAGTTGCACGCGAAGCGTTGCGTTTGGCGGCAATGAAATTGCCAATCAAAACACGTATCGTTGTTCGCGAAGACTGGTAAACCCAGCACCACATGAATGTCAAAACCCCGTCAGGCTCTGGCGGGGTTTTTTCGTTTGGGGCGCCGTTCTAAACTGCAGGAATTGGCGTTGTTTTTATGGCTTATACGCCAGTGTCGTTAGCGTTTTTGCATGTACATTGGGCCGCCTTTCCAACGCGGAAAACCATAGGCATTCACCATAACGACATCAATGTCATCGCGGTTGTTCGCAATTCCCTCGGCCAAAATTTTGTCAGCTTCTGTTTGTATAGTGGCTAGGATGCGGTCCATGATGTCTGCGTCTGTGTTAGTGGTCCGTATAATGCCTTAGTCCGCGCTTTCTGCGTATATAAGTTGTTCGACATAGGGATCTGGACGAATATTTCCGTTATTATATTGGTACCAGCCTCGCCCAGTTTTGCGCCCAAAACGCCCCATTTCACATAGTTTATCCGCAACTTTGACGTATCGCACGATAGGCTTTCGGGTTTTGGCCAGCCGTTTTTGCATGGCCCAAGAAATATCAAGCCCGGCAAGATCTTGCATTTGATAAAGGCCCATCGGAAAGCCAGCCACCATAGCGCGGTCGATATCCCATGGCAGCGCGCCGTCTAGTAACATATAATCACATTCTTGGCGGTATGCAGTCATGAGCCGGTTTGCGATAAATCCGTCACAGACACCTGACAGCACGGGAATTTTATTCAACCGCTTTGCCAAATCTATCCCTGTGGCCAATACATCCCCGGACACGTGATCGGTCACAATGATTTCAAGCAGTTTCATTATGTGCGCAGGTGAAAAAAAGTGTAACCCAATGATCCGTGAGGGATCAGCAAGCGTGTTAGCGATCAAGTTAACATCAAGATACGAGGTATTGGTTGGGGTGAAGACCAGATTTTTCGAACACATGACTTTATCGGTCAAATGGAGCAAGCGCTTTTGAATATTAAAGCCGTTGTCGAAACCGCAGGTGGCACGGTACAAGATATTGTTCGTCTGACATGGTATGTGACCGATAAATAAGAGTACCTTGCACGTCAACGTGAGGTCGGCGAAGCCTATCGTAGGATATTTGGAAGAAATTTCCCGGCAATGACAATGGTTGTTGTCTCTGGCTTAATTGAAGATCAGGCCTTGGTCGAAATTGAAGCAACTGCCGTACTTGCGCGCGATAAAACAGCGTAAATGCTCGCCTAAGCGCAAAGCAAACATCAAAATCTTAGACGAGTAAGTTGCAGGCTGCTTTAGCCAGTATGCCATTATGGCGGAGGAGGTGGGATTCGAACCCACGGTAGACTTTCACCTACGTCGGTTTTCAAGACCGGTGCATTCAACCACTCTGCCACTCCTCCGACGACTTCCCTTTAATCCAGAGAAATTGATTCTAAAACCCCAAAAGATCGGAAAGATTTTGCCGAACGGCTTTGTTCGTTCTTTTCACAGCGTACGATACGCGCTAAAGTCGCAGAAAAATACGCAAACGATATGATTTGCACAGGCTCGAGCAGTACTAGAGGTGAAATATGCTAAAGCGTACAACAGCTTTAACAAAGACTGGTTTCGCGATGGCAATCGCAATGATTGCGGTTGGGGTGTCGTCTTGTGGTCCCACGGGAATGAAAGCAGGCGAACCTAAAGCTCCAAAGGCTTCATTGGTCGAAGTCGTTGAACGCGACGTCGAAGCGCCCGAAGTTTTTGATGCCTCCGAGGCAGCGCTGTGGGATGGCCGACCATCTTTGGGCGGTATTTGGGTGGCGCATCCAGATGTAAAGGATCCTGAACGCGTTATTATACGTAACAAAAAGAACGGAAAATTTGTCATTGGTGCGCTGTTCCGCCGTGAACGCGAAAACGCGGGGCCGCGATTGCAATTGTCGTCTGATGCAGCGGATGCTTTGGGCATCTTGGCGGGGCAGCCTACGAATGTTTCCGTGACAGCATTGCGTCGCGAAGCTGTCGCGACACCACCTGTCGCACAATCCGAAATGGTGGATGCGCCAGCGGTGGTTGAGCAAGAAACATTGGATCCAGTCGTGCAGACAGCTGCTGCGGCGCTGTCCACTACAGAAAAAGCGCCAGCGGCCACAGTGCCGCAAAGCGCACCAAAGGCGTCAAGCCTTACCAAGCCGTACATTCAGCTGGGAATTTTCAGCGTCGAACAAAACGCTAAAAATACAGCACAGTCTATGCGGCAGCGCGGCATCATTCCATTGATCAAGGAAATGAAGCTAAATGGTAAAACCTTTTGGCGCGTGATCGTTGGGCCAGCTGCAACAAAGGCAGAGTTGGATGAATTGATCGGCAAAGTTAAAAAAGCAGGGTTTAGCGATGCTTATGCAGTCTCTGGTTAAGGTGCGTACCTGCGGCCTAATCGGGTTTGTTGGTGGGATTTTGTGTCTTGCATCGGCTGCGTTTGGTTTTGAAACGCGGGCGAAGGCTGCGTTCATCTATGATCAAACGACATCAACAGTGTTAATGGAAAAGAACGCTGACACGCCGTTGCCACCTGCATCTATGTCCAAATTGATGACGCTGTACCTTGCGTTTGAGTTTATCAAGTCTGGGCAGCTGAGCTTAGATGAAAAGTTACCGGTTTCGGAACATGCCGCGCAATATGGTGGGTCCACCATGTTTTTGGATTCAACCGATCGTGTACGCGTAGAAGATTTATTGCTCGGGATCATCGTGCTTTCGGGCAATGATGCATGCGTAGTAATCGCAGAAGCGCTCTCTCCTGACGGGACAGAGGCAGGATTTGCTAAATTGATGACACAGCGGGGGGCGCAAATTGGGTTGACGCAGTCATCGTTTACCAATTCAAACGGCTGGCCATCCCCTGGGCAACGCATGAGCATGCGTGACTTGGCAATTTTGGCCGATCGCCTGATATCAGATTTCCCAGAGTTTTATTCCATGTTTTCTGTCAAAGAATTCAAATTTGACGGACGCGCGCCAGCGAATACGCGAAACCGTAATCCATTGCTATCATTGGGTATTGGCGCGGATGGGTTAAAGACGGGCCACACGCAAGAAGCGGGTTACGGTCTTGTTGGATCAGCTCTTCAAGGTGATCGCCGTGTGATTTTCGTTCTATCTGGATTAGAGACCACGAAACAACGGGCAGACGAATCCGAAGCGGTCGTAAATTGGGCTTTTCGACAGTTTGCGATAAAGAGTTTTGGCAAGAATGGCGATGTCGTAACGACGGCGCCAGTTTGGAATGGCTCAGCGCCCTCGGTGGGGTTAAAGTTGACGCAGGATATTGAAACTGTTGTTCCCATTTTGAATTCTGACGATGTGACCTTTCGTGTGACATATAACAGCCCGCTGCCATCGCCGCTGATACAGGGTGATATTGTTGGCCAGATGATTGTCGATGTTCCTGGTATTGAACCGCGGGTTATCCCGTTGGCGGCAGCACAAAGTGTCGAGCGGGGTGGGTTTATGACCCGCGTTAGAACGGCCGCTCTAAAACTACTAGCCCTTATAGATCAGGGACCAGAGGGCGCGTTTTGAATACAGGTTTGTTTCTAAGTTTTGAAGGGATTGATGGATCGGGAAAGTCCACGCAAGCGCGTATGTTGGCTGAATTTCTTGAAAATTCTGGGTGCCCAGTTGTGTTGACCCGTGAACCCGGCGGATCGCCGGGTGCCGAAGAAATACGCAATTTGGTTTTGCAAGGCGATCCTGATCGTTGGTCAGCCGAAACAGAAATTTTGCTGTTTACTGCCGCGCGGCGCGATCACATGGAACGCACGATTTTGCCGGCTCTAGCGGCTGGGAAAATTGTCATTTGCGACCGATTTGCCGATTCAACCCGTATGTATCAAGGTCTAAGTAGAGGAAATTTGCGTGAATGTGTTGATCAGTTACATTCATTAATGATTCCACGCGATCCGGATAAAACAATCTTGATTGATATGGATCCTTCGGTTGGCTTGTCACGGGCGAAATCGCGAAATGGTGTCGAAGAACGGTTCGAAGATTTCGGTGTCGCATTGCAAGAAAAAATGCGCCAAGGGTTTTTGGATCTTGCTGATGAATTTTCTTCGCGGTTTGCCGTTATTAACGGATTGCAAGAGTTAGATGACGTTCAGCGCGACGTTCGCAAAGTTGTTTTGTCGTTGATAAAGTGATGGATGATACGCTCCCTTTGTCCGATCAAATCGATGGTGCGCCACATCCGCGCGAAACGCATCGCTTGTTTGGTCAATCCATCGCTGAGACTGAATTTTTAGACGCTTTTAATTCAAAGCGGTTTCATCATGGTTGGCTGATCACGGGTCCCAAAGGGGTCGGCAAGGCAACACTGGCGTGGCGCATTGCGAAATTTCTTTTGTCTCAGCCCATTGAGGACGGTCCCAGCCTATTTGGTGATCCCCCAAGTCCAACAACACTGGCTGCTGATCCAGAGAACCCAGTGGTCCGCCGTATTATGGCAGGGTCAGAGGGCAGGTTGTGCGTAATCCGCCGCGCCTATGACGAAAAACGTAAACGTTTTAAATCGGTCATCGCCGTTGAAGATGTTAGAAAGCTGAAGAATTTTTTTGCATTAAGCGCGGCAGATGGCGGCCGACGCGTTGTGATTGTCGATGCTGCAGATGATATGAACGTCAACGCGGCGAATGCACTGCTAAAGGTCTTGGAAGAGCCGCCAGAAAAGACCACTATTTTATTGATTTCGCATCAACCCTCGCGGTTGCTACCAACTATTCGATCGCGATGTCGGACGCTGAGGTTGTCACCCTTGGGGCAAAGTGATGTGCACGCGGCGATCGCGCAAGCTGGATTTGCGACTGAAACCGATGAAACTGTGGCCTTAGCAGCATTGTCTGCTGGGTCAGCGGGGGAAGCAATCCGTTTGTCACAGATGAATGGTCCAGCAATGTATCGTGGTATTTTGGGGCTGTTGTCCCAAGCGCCTCGGATAAATCGTCAAGAGGCGATCAAATTTGCTGATAGCTTTGCTGGCAAGGGCGCGAGCGATGAATTCGAGGTTTTTATCGTCATGCTGGATCTTTTGCTAACCAGACTGGCGAAAATGGGTGCAACGGGACAAGCGCCGTCGCTGATTGTTGCCCAAGAGGAAGTCGATGTATTCAGAGCGCTCTGTGCATACCCCCAATATGCGTTGCGCTGGGCCGAAGTTCACCAAGAAACTCTGTCTCGTCTGCGGCATGGGCGCGCTGTCAACCTTGACCCTGTTGCCTTGATCCTAGATACAGTCTTTAAGTTGGAAAGCTGCGCGGTAAGCGCATAACTCTTTGTCAAGGATAGCGGTATGCCAGTGATCACAGATAGCCATTGCCATCTGGACTTTGTTGATTTTGATAACGAACGTGATGCGGTTGTTGAACGGGCTGTTGCCGCAGGCGTGCACAGGATGGTTACTATCTGTACCCGCCTGCGCAAAGAACCGGATGTTCGAAAAATCGCCGAAACCTATGCGCCAGTGTTTTATGCTGCAGGCACCCATCCAATGAGCGCCGCAGAAGAGCCCATGACCTCTGTCGAAGAGTTGGTCGCCCTTTCGCACCATCCAAAATTTGTGGGCATTGGCGAGACGGGCCTAGACTATCATTACACCGCCGAGAGCGCCGAGATCCAAAAACAAAGCTTGGTCATCCACATACATGCCGCGCAACAAACGGGGTTGCCCTTGATCATCCACGCGCGCGCAGCAGACGATGATATGGCCGATATTCTAAGCGCTGAATTTCGCAATGCACCCTATTCATGCGTGATGCATTGTTTTTCATCCTCTGCAGAACTGGCCAAAGCATCCCTGGACCTAGGGTTTTATTTGTCGATGTCGGGCATAACAGCATTTCCGAAAAGCACCGAATTGCGCGACATTTTCAAAATGGCGCCAATCGATAGGATCTTGGTGGAAACAGACAGCCCCTATTTGGCACCGCCGCCCTATCGTGGCAAGCGTAATGAGCCCGCTTATTCAATGTTTACCGCTGAAAAAGGTGCCGAGGTTTTCGGACTGGACATTGACGCATTTGCGCTTCAACTTGAACAAAACTTTGATCGCCTTTTTACCAAGGCGGTGATGGGATAGGTATTTTGATGTCGGCCACCTTGCGGTTTACTATTCTGGGTTGTGGATCTTCTGGCGGTGTGCCGCGCTTAGGCGGTCACTGGGGGGATTGTGACCCAAATAATCCAAAAAACCTACGCACTCGGTGTTCAATGTTGATTGAACGGATCACCGATCAAGGCGTTACGCGAGTGTTGATCGACACAAGCCCAGATATGCGTCAACAGCTGTTGAATGCGGGTGTCGGGGAATTAGACGGCGTCGTCTATACCCATGCCCACGCCGATCACGTTCACGGGATCGATGATTTGCGCATGGTTGTATTTAATATGCGCGAACGACTACAAGTTTATGCAGATCAAGACACCTGTAATGCGCTCATGGATCGATTTGGGTATGCATTTGTTCAACCCGCCGGATCATCCTATCCACCAATCCTAGATCTTAACTTGATCAAGGGTTCGTTTTCGATTGATGGGGCAGGGGGTAAAATTGACCTACACCCATTTCGTGTAGCGCACGGAAATATCGACGCACTTGGTTTTCGCTGCGCTGATTTGGTTTATTTGCCTGATGTCTCTGCTATGTCGGATGACGCTTGGATCGCGGTTCAAGGCGCAAAGTGTTGGATTGTTGATGCCCTGCGGCGCACCCCGCATCCAACGCACTCGCATTTAGACCAGACTTTGGAATGGATTAATCGCGCCGGCGTGGAACGCGGTGTTCTAACAAATATGCATATTGATTTGGATTATGCGACGGTGCAGGCGGAAACCGCAGCGCATATTGATCCAGCCTTTGATGGCATGACACTTACTTATTTGGTTTAGAACAGTAGGGTAAGATGCAAGCATTATTAGATGTCATCCTACCCGTCTTTCTTGTGATTGGGTTTGGCTATTTGTCTGTATGGCGGAAATGGTTTCCGATATCGGGCGTTGATGGGCTGATGAAATTCACGCAAAATATCGCAATCCCGTGCCTATTGTTCAAAGCTCTTTCAGAGTTGGACCTTGGTCAGTCCTTTGATTGGCGTTTGTTGACCAGCTTTTATTCGGGGGCGTTCATCTGTTTTCTGTTGGGCATGTTTGGCGCGCGTTATGTGTTCAAGCGGGACTGGCAAGACAGCGTCGCAATTGGATTTTGTTGCTTGTTTTCCAATTCAGTGATGTTGGGTTTGGCGATAACAGAACGTGCCTATGGCGCCGCTGCACTTGCGTCCAACTTTGCGATTGTCGCAATGCACGCACCGTTTTGTTACGGCGTGGGTATCACTGCTATGGAGATTGCGCGCAATCCTGGGCCGTTGTCTTGGCGATTGATCGAGACGATTTTGAAAGCAATGTTCAACAACGCCCTACTGATTGCGATCCTGTTGGGGTTGTTTTTCAATCTGTTCTCTATTTCTTTGCCAACAGTCGCGTCAGATGCTTTGGCGATGATGACCCGTGTCGCATTGCCAACTGCTTTGTTTGCAATGGGGGGCGTGCTGTATCAATATCGCCCCGAAGGTGACATGCGGCCAATCGCAATGGTTGTTGTGATTACCTTGTTGGTGCATCCTGCCTTGGTTTGGGTGTTTGGCAACACCCTAAATCTAACGACAGGGCCGTTCCGATCTGCCGTATTGACAAGTGCAATGGCCCCCGGCATCAATACTTATGTTTTTGCAAACATGTATAATCGAGCAAAACGGGTTGCTGCCAGCGGGGTTTTGTTCAGCACTGCCGTTTCAATTTTAACGGTTTGGGGCTGGTTGCACGTTATTCCTTAATCCATCCCAACTGCAGCGCGCGCTAAGGAATCAAGAAGTTTCTGAACATCTTGCATTACTCCGTCGTTGGGGAGGCTGTCGTATCCAATTACAACTGGACCTTCTGCGTTTTCTTGAAAGGTGAAAATGCGATAGGGACAAAATCGAATATTAAGCGGGTCTGCCTCCATGGCGGCGCGTGATAGTTCAGCTGAGCAAAAGCCAAAAACATCGGCATGCGCATAAATT